>CACXFP010000076.1 GCA_902766985.1 uncultured Bacteroidia bacterium
GCGCCACTGGGCAAATGCTTCCACTTCAGGGCCGGAAACCTTTCCGTCAGCCTCTATGATGTTCTGTATGAAGCTGGCGAGAGTGGCAACGACTGCAGCCTTCTCATTTTCATTGAGGTCGGCTACGACGGCCTTGGTGTCGGCCACGATGGTGTCGAGGGAGTAGGTGACATTTATGGCGTCCTCGATGGAATCCTTGATCTCATCCACTGAACCAACCTGGCTGAGCTGGTCTATGAAGCTGTTGATGAACTCTTTTTCCTGGGAGGAGTAGTGACCGTCGGAGTTGGCGAAGAAAAGTCCGGTTTCCACCACGAGGTCTATCATCTTTCCGATAACTGCTGTATCCATGGCTCTTATTTCTTTAATTTTTTGGATAATGCATAAGCGGTTGCCGCCATGCCGATTACGGAGATAAGGCCCTTGGTCTTATCGCTTACGTTCGCTCCGGAAGCGGTCTTGGCTGCTGCGCCTGCTCCGGTAACGGCGCCGATCACATCACCGAGGCCTCCGCCGAGGATGCTGCCTGCAGCGTTGTTTACGGTCTTGTTGATGGCCTGGTTGGCCGCTCCCTTTATGATGCTGCCGAGGATGTTGCCCCCGGCGTTTGAAGACCTTGAAGCGCCTGTGGCGGCTTCGAGGATTGATCCGAGAGCTCCGTTGTTGGCTGTGCCGCTGGCTGCAGAGCTCAGGATGTTTTCAAGTAGACTTCCCATTTTGTTTGAGTTGGTTATGAGATTAATGTTTTGGTAAATATAAGAAAAAAAATTATTTGCGGAACGAAATCCGGCTCCGGGATGTGAATATCTCAGGCTTCTCCATGCCGTACACCCGGCTGCGAAGCAATTTTCCAAACTCGCCGATATCATCGTATCCGCTTTGCTCCTCAGGGGAAATGATCTCGCCTATTCCGATCATTGTCGGGACTCCCTCCTTGTTGAGAATTTCATGGGGAAGCCTGAGTGTGCGTATCCGCCAGTTGACAAGGCCCAGAAGGTAGAACAGCATTGAATTCCTCCCAAAGAACCTGACCGGAAGGATGGGAACGCGGGCCTTGCGGATTAGCCTGAGGATGGGTTCCTGCCACTCCCTGTCGTAGATCTTGAAATCCTTGTAATGGAGGTCGGAAACTGCGCCGGATGGGAAGATTCCCAGCGGATGGCCGTCACGCAGGAGGGAGATGGCGTTCTTTATGCCCTGGATGCTTTCCCTGTCAACTCCGGAAGAATCATTTGTCTTTGGAATGACAGTTATGAAACTGGGGTCCATCGGTTTGATATAAGACAGGAACTTGTTCACAAGGACCTTGTAATCAGGTCTCAGGTGGCCGAACAGGTCCAGCAGCATGATTCCGTCCACTCCACCGTAGGGATGGTTGCTGATGGTGATGAAGGCACCGTCACGGGGCAGGGCGTCAAGCCTGGACGCATTTCCTACCTTATAATCGGTAATACCGCCGGACTGCAGCACCTTCAGCGCAAAGTCGGGAGGGTTGAGGGCCGCATAAGTGTCATTTACGTCGTTGAGACTCTGTACTTCCAGTGCATTTAAAAGGAATTTGCCGACGGCGGCCCCGGCCTTGCTCCTGAGGGGAGGGGCCATCTCCTGCAGCATTTCGAGTGATAGGATGGGCATGTCAGTCTTTCCTTTCCGGCATGGGGTCGGCTTTTGCATAGCCGCGGGCGTCGGAGACTACGGTGGCTATGTAGATTATGGTCAGGATGGCAAGGACGGCGATTCCGAAGATGTCCATGGCGGACAGTGATATGGAATGGCCGAAGAGCGTAATGTCCGCCACGAACTCCCTGAGGGGCCTGATGAAGATGAACAGGGTGTTCACGATGATTACCAGGATTCGGAATTCGGTAGGGCCGAAACCTCCGTAGGTCAACTTGAACTCATTCTTCAGGTGAGCATTGGTATCTACATTGATTGTCAGTGCAAGATACATTACAAGAATGAGCATGGCGATGTCGAAGCGCATAAGCACGGAGAGTCCCACTCCGACCAGCATGAAGATCTCGTTTATGACATCCATAGTGTGGTCTATGTAGAAACCATAGACAGGCCTCTGGGTCTTTCTTACGCGCGCTACCGAGCCGTCGAGGGAATCGCCATACCAGTTGATGACGAAGCCGAGGGAGGCGAGCCATAGCCAGCGGTAGTCGAGGTTGGTCAAGATATAGCCCAGGGCGATAATGACCGAGCCGAGGAAGCCGACAAAGGTCAGCGTGTCGGATACCACCCATCGGGGCTGCCTTTCAGCCAGCCAGACCAGGACTTTGCGTTCTACGCCGTTGAGGATTGATGTCTGTATTCTTTTTGATTGTTCCTTTCCCATTACTTCAGTATTTTTTTATATGTTCTGGCTCTCTTGTGCTGTTTGTGCTCAAGTTTGCTCCATAGATTCTGGACGGCGATGTTGTCGGCAAGCTCCCTGGTGCTCTCAAGTTTGGTAAATCCGTCCCTCCTGCAGTTGTGGATGAGTTTCTGGAACATCAGGGAGTTAACCCCTTTGCTCTGGTATTCGGGAAGGATGGCTATAAGCAGGGCATCCATGGTGTCGTTCTTCTTCAATGCCTTGAGTATATGGGTGAATCCGAAGGGGAACAGGTACCCTTTGGCCTTCTGCATGGCCCTGGACAGGTCCGGAAGAAGGACGCCGAAACCGACCACCTTGTCCTCCTTGTTGAGGATGATGGAGATATAGTCGGGATTGAGGAAGCCGAAAAAGGTCTTGAGCAGGTCGTCGCACTGTCCCTTTGACAGCTCCGAGAAGCCGTGGAGGGAACTGTAGCAGCGGTTCATGCACTCGAACACTCCGTCTAGGTAGGGGATAATATCCTTTTTCTTCGTGAATTCCGCCTGCCGCAGGCCGTACCTTTCCTTGACGATGTCCACCAGACGCGCATGCTTCTCCGGCAAGGTCTCCGGAATGGTTATGAGGAATTCCACGTAGTCGGTGGATTGCTCATATCCTTCCGCGAGGATCCTCGGCTCATAGTAGGGGTCGTTGTACTTTCCGTATGGCGTGGGGATCTGGTCGAAGCCATCAACGAGCACTCCGGTTACGTCAAACTCGAGGAGCCCGTCGGGCCCTTCGATCTGGTCCATCCCGTTCTCCCTGGCAAAACTCTCCACAGTGTCCAGAAGGGCTTTTACAACCTCCTGGGAGTCAATGAAATCTATCCATCCGAAGCGGCATATCTTCTCTCCCACCTTTTCATTGTACCTGTGGTTGATTATCCCTGCGATCCTGCCGACCACCTTGTCGTTCTCGTCGTAAGCAAGCCAGAATTTTGCGTCGCATACCTCGAAGGCCCTGTTTTTCTGGGGATCGAAGGTGTTGACATCGATAATCTCTATCTGGGGGACATAATATGGATTGTCCTTGTATAGTTCATTGGGAAAGTGTACGAATTTGCGCAGACCCCTGTGGGAAGTGATTTCCTTAACGGTTACTTTCATCTGGTTACAGGTTTGGGACACGTTAGTCCGATTTCAAAACAAAATTAATGTTTTTTATTTAAATTTGCACCATGGCAAAGAAAATCAATGACAAGATCACCTGGGTAGGCAAGGTGGACTGGGAACTGAAGAGTTTCCACGGCAATGAACTGTCCACCCGCCATGGATCCAGCTATAACTCTTATCTTATCAGGGACGGCAAGACGGTCCTTATCGACACGGTGTGGCTTCCTTATGACAAGGAATTCGTTTCCAGGCTTAAGGAGGAGGTGGACCTCTCATCCATCGACTGCATAGTCATGAACCACAACGAGACCGACCACAGCGGCGCCCTGCCGGAACTGATGCGGGAGATTCCCGACACCCCCATCTACTGCACGAAAAAGGGGGAGGCCATCATCCGCGGTCACTATCATCAGGACTGGAACTTTGTGAATGTCAAGACCGGGGACAAACTGGAACTTGCCGGCGGCACCCTCACATTCATCGAGGCGCCTATGCTCCACTGGCCTGACACGATGTTCACATACTGGTCGGGAGACGGGGGCATCCTCTTCTCCAACGACGGTTTCGGCCAGCATCTCGCTTCCGAGTCGCTCTTCGACGATGAGGTTGACCGTGACATCCTTTTCCATGAGGCTGAAAAATACTATGCGAACATCCTGAACACCTACAGTCCGATGGTTGCCCGCAAGGTCAAGGAGATTCTCGGTATGAACCTTCCTCTCGAGCTTATCTGCCCGAGCCACGGCGTAATCTGGAGGAAAGAGCCCGTCTCCATCGTCGAAAAATACCTTCAGTGGGCGGACTCCTACCAGGAAGACCAGGTTACAATAGTGTATGACACCATGTGGCAGTCCACCAGGAAGATGGCCCAGGCGATAGCCTGCGGTATCAGGGAAGCCGCACCGTCAACGACGGTGAAGCTGATGAATGCTGCGAAGGATGATAAGAATGACATCCTGACCGAAGTGTTCCATTCGAAAGCCGTCCTAGTCGGATCCCCGACCATCAATTTCGGTGTCTCCTATGCCATTGCGGGGATTCTGGAAATGGTTCACGGTCTCAGGCTGAAAGGGAAGAAGGCTGCGGCCTTCGGCAGTTACGGCTGGAGCGGAGAGGGTGTCAAGATGATGTCGGAGAGCCTTTCCGGAGCCGGGCTCGAGGTGGTCGACGACGGCCTAAGGATGCTCTGGGTGCCCGACGATGCTGCCCTGAAGGAATGTGTGAACTGGGGCAGACAGTTTGCCGAAAAGATCTGAAAACAATCCAATAACCTTTAATCCCGAACAATTATGAAGAAATATGTTTGCAGCGTCTGCGGATATGAGTATGATCCGGAAGTTGGAGATCCCGACAACGGAATCGCCCCCGGAACGGCTTTCGAAGACCTTCCTGAAGACTGGGTCTGCCCCATGTGCGCAGTAGGAAAAGAAGAATTCAACGAGGCATAATATTACGGTGATGGCGGTTAAACAGCTGTTTTCCGTCCTTTTTGCATTGACCCTCTTCCTGCCTGCAAGGGCGGAAGAGGATTCATTGCATCTGGTCGACAAGCTTTTCTTCGAAGCCAGGGGAAATTTCCATAACGAGTTCGGCGGAGGCATGCCGCATAAAGGGATCTTCTCTGGGGATTATTTCAATTTCAATGTGTCCGGCCATATTTCTCCTTCCGTTTCCTACAGGATACGGCAGAGACTTGTCAAAGCCGCCTACAACGAGCATAACATATTCAACGCCACCGATTTCCTGTGGATAAACTGGCAGGCCGACAAGCATTTCTCCTTCACTTTCGGCAAGCAGCCGATTTACATCGGGGGCTATGAATACGATTCCACTCCAATCGATGTCTATTACTGGAGCAAGTTCTCCGGAGGCCTCTATAAAGTCTATTCCTTCGGAGTGAGCGCCACATATAGTTTCAATCCCCATCAGGACCTGATTTTCCAATTCTGTGAATCCCCTCTGTCAAACGTTACCCCGAACACCTTCGCATGGAACCTCGCGTGGAGGGGACGGCTGTTTCCATGGTGGTCCACGATATGGAGTGTAAACCTCGTGGAAGACGAGATGAACCGTTTCCAGCAGTATGCCGCCCTCGGAAACAGGATGTTCTTCGGTCCCGTCCAGTTCGACCTCGACCTTATGACGCGTGAGACGATAGGTAAGACGAAGGCGTTCTCGGACTGGAGTGTTATATGCAAGATAATCTGGAGCGTAGGGGATTGGAACATATGCACCAAATTCGGACGTGAAGCCAATTCGTCAGCCAACATCGCCGCTGACGGCACATCTTACGACATCGCTTTCCCGGCAGGATCCGACTTCTCATATGCCGGAGCAGGATTGGAATATTTCCCCCGTATAAAAGGGCGCCCTGTACGGCTTCACACCGTATGGTACTGGAACACTGACGGGAACAGCCGCCATAATTTCGATATCGGAATCACATGGTGGATGCGGCTTAAATGAAAAAAACCTGACGGGATTCTCCGCCAGGTTTTTTCGTATGAATATAAAGGCTATTTGTTGAATCCCTTGGCCGTCATGAATTCCCAGATGCGGTCGAGCCAGGTGTAGCTGCCGGTTCCGGGAGAGGCGAACCTCTGGAAACAGTGGGGCCTGAGAGCAAGGGTGTGCAACTCGCTCTGGATGCCCATCGCGCGCATCTTTTCCCAAGTCTTCACGGAATTCATCGATGCCCATCCGTCGGCGTCTCCATGGATAAGTAGCATAGGCGCCGTGTCAAGGTCGAACGAGAATTCGGGGACGAGGACGGAATCGTCTTCGTTCCCTCCGTGCCTGTTGCCCTCGTCGATGCCGTCAGTAAGGGCGTAGGCGGGATAGATGCCGATTCCCCACTGGACCTTGCAGGAGAGTTTGTCGATGTCGTCGATGGGGAGGTAGGACCGGTGCCTGGAGGAGGTGACTCCCATAAGGGTGAGATGGCCGCCGGCCGAGCTTCCCATTATTCCGATCCTGTCGGGGTCGAGGCCGTAGGACGCCGCCTGGCTGCGGACAAGCCTTATCGCCCTCTGGAGGTCCTGCCATGCGGTGGTATGCTTGTCAAGGCCTTTGGGGCGAGGGGAACGGTATTTCATGGTCACGACGGTCATTCCCAAGGAGTTAAGGTATCTTCTCGCGGGGGTGACTTCGAAGCTCTCAGGACCGTTTCCTCCATATCCGCCTCCCGAATAGATAATCTGTATCGCATCTGTTTTCTTTTCCTTCGGGAAGTGCCATTCTATGTAGGGGGTGTTCATATGTTCCTGGAAGCACGGGGTCTTGCCTTCGGGCCAGATGTCCTGCTTGATGTATTCCGCCCTGTCTTCGTCGGAAGGGAACCTCTCGTCGATGTTCTCTTCAGGGGCAAGCTTTCCGATGAAGCCCATCTGACGCATGAACTCCACTCCTCTCTCAAGACCGAAAGCGCCGTGCGGCTTGTCGGGGTAGATATGGACCTCGGCAGGGATGCGCATCCTTCGGAGCTGCCTGTAAATCAGGGTGGAGGCATTGGGGGAGTATTCGTCGAGTCCTCCGTGGTGGAGGCTCATGGGGCAGGTTTTCCAGTCGAACTTGAATACGCTGCTCAGCTTCACGTCGGTGTTGTATCCCTGAAGGAAGGAAGGCGTGCCGGTTTCGCCGTCGGTAGTGGCGTAGGCTGGTGCGTTCACGATGGCCCAGTTGATATGGCATGGAACGTCGTCAAGGGCGTCGATTTTCTCGTAGGCGGGAGTCTGGGAACTTGTCGCAAGCAGCAGGGCAAGGTGTGAACCTGCCGACATGGAGATCGTTCCTATCTTTTCAGGATCGAAGCCTCTCCTGGCAGCTTCGCTGCGGACCATCCTCACGGCTCTCTGCCCGTCTTCCCAGGCACTCTTGTAAATGGGCAGTCCGTCTGGACGGGGCGTGCGGTAAACGAAGTTGACGCACTGGAAGCCGAGCTCGGTGAACCTCTTGCGCCACAGGTCGATAAGGTTTACGTCGCAGCATGACTGGTAACCGCCTCCTGAGATGAGGATCATGCAGCCTCCGTTGCGTACCTCCGGAGCGGGTGCTTCGTACCAGTCCAGGTAGGCTATGCGGTGTTCGTCCGGGTTGAATCCGGCCTTGCCGGCCTCGTCGGTCATGGCTGCGATCTGTCCCGGCTGCGCGTCAGGCATCTTGTCTTTAGGCCATACCAGCTCTCTCTGGGGGTATGAAACCTTTGATTTCTTGATTTTCTGTGCCGGGGTGCCCTGCACGTAGATTCCCTGGACTAGCATCAACGCAGCGGCCAGGACTTTGAGGAAGTTTTTGAGCATGTCAACTGATTATAATGTCAATAACGGATGTCATACAAATATAGGATTTTATTTCAACTATTCCGATATTTGCGTAAACAACCCCATCGAATCACGTCACCCATGGGAACCAGAAACATTATAGCCTGCCTTTCCTGTATCGGCTTCCTGATCATTTCCGGATGCAGCGGCCGCAAACCTTCCTACAGTTTTGACGGTAAGATTTCCGAAGAGGTCCTGAACAATTACCTTGACCGGTCCGTAACGATGGCAGAACTCCTGACCGTGGACCCGTTCTGCATTGACGACAGTTATCCCCACAAAGAAGTCGACCTTGACTTTATCCGTCGAAGCGGAGTGAAGTTCATCGGCCGTGCAATCTATCGCTGGGGACACGAACAGGCCTTCAACGATCCTGCCTGGCTCGAAAATGCCGGGAAACTTGCCAGTGAAATACATGGGATAGACCCGGACATCATCTTGCAGGCCTGTGTTTTCGAGGCGGTCTATAAAAAAGGGTTCAACCAGATACATATACCTTCCTGGACGTTCGAGGCCCTTGGGCTGGAACCGGAAGACCGGAACTTCGATTTTGACAGGCTGCTGTTCCCTGACGGACGCTACGTCGATTTCTGGGGACACGATTCATGCGTCCCTGACATACGTCAGACGGAAACCCAGCTTTGGTTCATGTTCCTGATAGGTACATATGTAAGGCTTGGAGTCGAGTCGTTCCATCTCGGCCAGGTCATGCTTATCGGTGCCGAGGATGAAGGATGGAAGACATACGACTCCTTCCTTGCCAAGGTGAGGAAGTACGCCGAACGCTATGCAAGGAGGCATTACGTACTTTTCGATTCCCATGCGGGTCCCAGGGGTATGCTTTCGGAAGACGGGCGTTCCCTCCTTGATTTCAACGCCTTCCCCCTCCGCATAAAAGAGGTTAGGGATGAACCCGAACACGGAGTGCTTGAAGTCGGTTACCTCGATGCCCTTTTCTGCAAATGCCCAGGGGGCATCACCCCGTCTGGATGGTCGTGCAAGAGCCTTCCTTATCTCGTAGAATTCGATAATTTCGGCATCAGCAAACATCCAGGAGAGGCTGCGGATGATCATTTCGTGTGGGGATTCGATGAAATTTCATGGTTTTACAGGCAGCCGGTTGAATACAAGAGGGAATTCCTCCGATATGCCTGGGACTGGGTGAAGAAGACCGATCCCGCCGGCCATCTCCAGATGCCATCTTCCAGGGTAGTTACCCTCCCGGCTCCGGGACGTCGCCAGATAGTGTGCCGCGTGGTTCCTCCATCGGAAGATATCCCTTATGGAATGGATATAGACTCTACAATAATTGATATTTGGAATTCAGACAAGTAGAATATATGAAACGGATACTTTTCTTTTTCTTGCTTATCCTCTCGGTCTGCTCTTGCGCAAGGAGACCTGTCCAGATGAGTGGGAATCCCATTTTCGAGGGCTGGTACGCCGATCCCGAAGGTGTTGTCTTCGGACATGAATGCTGGATTTATCCGACCTGGTCCCAGAGATATAAGGAGCAGTTGTTCATGGATGCCTACTCCTCTAAGGACCTTGTACATTGGACCAAGCATGAGAAGGTCATTTCCCAGGAGAACATCTCATGGCTCAGGATGGCGCTATGGGCCCCTTCCGTAATCGAAAAGGATGGTAAGTATTACCTGTATTTCGGTGCGAACGACATGCATGAAAAGGGGGAGGGCGGAATCGGCGTCGCCGTGGCGGACAATCCAGCGGGGCCGTTCAAGGATGCCCTTGGACATCCTCTCATTGATGAGGTGATCAACGGTGCGCAGCCTATCGACCAGTTCGTTTTCAAAGATGATGACGGGACGTACTATATGTACTATGGCGGCTGGCGTCACTGTAATATGGTGAAGCTGGGAGACGACCTTTTGGGCATCGTGCCTTTCGAAGACGGGGAGACGTACAAGGAAATAACCCCGGAAGGCTATGTGGAGGGTCCGTTCATGCTAAAGCGCGGTGGAAAGTATTACTTCATGTGGAGCGAGGGCGGCTGGACCGGTCCTGACTACCATGTGGCTTACGCTATCTCGGATTCCCCTTTCGGACCGTTCAAGCGCATAGGTACCATCCTGGAGTCGGATCTGGAGGTGGCTACCGGAGCCGGTCACCACTCGGTCATAAAGGGCCGTGGCAAGGATGAGTACTACATCATATATCACAGGCATCCCCTCGGCGCGACCAGCGGCAACAACAGGGAAGTCTGCATCGAGAGGATGTATTTCCGTGAGGACGGCACCATCGCTCCGGTGAAGATCACTTTTGACGGTGTCCCGGCAACCAAATTGTAAGCTCCTCTTGCGATGAACGCCACGAACACCGCAGGACCGGTCCGCAAAAGAATCGTCGAGCTGGACGCCCTGAGGGGATTCGCCTTGCTCGGGATTGCACTTGCCAATTTCCCCGAGTTTTCCTTGTGGACTTTCATGGACGGGACGTCCCGCGCGGCCTTGCCTCATTCCGGCGCTGACCGTGTAGTCCGTTTCCTCCAGTATCTTCTGGTGGACGGCAAGTTCTACACCATCTTTTCCATCCTTTTCGGCATAGGCTTTTCCATCATCATATCCAATGCGAGGAAAAGGGGAGCGGACGGGATGAAGATTTTCTACCGGAGGATGCTTGTCCTTGCCCTTATCGGCCTTTTGCACCTGAAGTTCCTGTGGAACGGCGACATCCTTCTTCTTTATGCCCTCGTGGGCATGCTCCTGCCCCTTTTCGACCGCTGTCCGCCGAAAAAACTCCTTTGCTGGTCAGCGTTTTTCCTCCTTCTTCCCATCGTTGTTTCCGCTGTGAGGACGGTGACGGGCATAGACGCGTCCGTCCATGTCTATGACGCCTGGTGGAAAAAAGCCGCAGCAATGGGAATCAGCAAGGAGAATTTCGCCACCTGGCTGAAGGATGCCGGCTCATATCCGGAAATGTATCGTTTCCTGCGTCAGGGCGCAGTAGAGAGGATGTGGGAGTTCGTTTCCGGGATGAGATATTTCAAGGTCCTGGGGCTGTTCCTGTTCGGCTCCTGGCTTGGCAGGGAACGGGTCCACGAGAGGCTTTCTTCCCTCAGACCCCTCTTGAAAAAAATCGGTGGAGCATGCCTCATCGCCGGTCTGCCGCTTTCCTTCCTCTATGCCTGGATGAGCATGCGCGGCGGCAATCCCGTAGCAGAGGAGGCAGTCTATGCATTCAGCGTCTATCCCCTTGCAGTTGCCTATATATGCGGCCTTATGCTGCTTATTGCAGGAAAAGGGCCGGACAGCGCTGCCCGGAGGGTCTCCTCCGCCTTGTCGCATCCCGGGAAAATGGCCCTCAGCTCCTATCTTTTCCAGTCCGTAATAGGGGTTTCTCTTTTCTATGGGATAGGGCTCGGCCAGGGAACTTCGGTGACGCTGTGGCAGACGGAACTCGTCGCTCTCGGAGCCTTCCTTCTGGAGGTCCTTTTGTGCGGCCTTTGGCTCCGGTGGTTCTCCTTCGGCCCGGTGGAATGGATTTGGAGGATGCTGACCTATGGCAGGGTCCTGCCGTTGAAGAAAGAATAGAAGTATTTATAAATCAATAGTTTCATATTATGATTCGACTCAACGTGTTTTTTGAGCTCAAGGACGGAGTCACCGCCGCCCAAGTGAAGGAATTCTCCGACGAACTTGTCGCCAAATCCCGTCTTGACGAAGGCAACAAGGCCTATGACCTTTTCGAAAGCACTACCCGTCCGGGCGTGTTCATGTTCTGCGAGACCTGGGAAAATGACGAATGTCTGGACAGACATTCCAATGCCCCGCACTTCACCTATGCGGTTCCCAGGATAGAAGAACTGTCCAAGAACGGACTCGTTGTCGAGCGTTTCGAGAAGTAGGCCGGTCTTTTCCTATTGATACTGCCTGATTCTGACGTCGATATCGGGCAGGGCAGCCTGTATCCCGCTGACATCCGTCTGGCCGTAGTGGTAGGGGAAAAGGACCTTCGGAGAAAGCACCTTTGCGGCCTTCACAAGTTGTTCGGGAGTCATGGTATATGGCTGGTTGCAAGGGAGGAAGGCGATGTCGATGTCTTTTATCTTCGCCATTTCGGGAATATCCTCGGTGTCTCCGGCAAAATAGATGCGAAGGCCGTCCAGCGTGATGATATATCCGTTGTCCCGTCCTTTCGGGTGGTATTTCTCGCGGCCTTTTGTAGTGTTGTAGGCAGGTACGGCTTCCACGCTGTCCCCGTAGTATGAGAGGGTTTCTCCGTTGGCCATGGCTATGCCTTTGCCCAGCATCTGCGCGCAGTTGGAGTTTGTGATGAGGATGGTGGACGATGTCGTCAGGGAGGCGATGGTCTCCTTGTCAAAGTGGTCTGCGTGTTCGTGGGTTATGAAGATGATGTCAGCCATTCTCAGTGCGGAGTAATCCACTGTCCTGTCGCCGAGTTTCGCCACGGGGTCCACGTAGATTGTCATCCCATCGTAGTCTATCATCGAACTGGCATGAACCAGGGCGTAGATGCGGACCGTCTTTCCGGAGGTCGTGGTAAAGGTGTCGCATTCATACGGGATGGCCGGGGCCCCCTCAGCCTTCGTTTCCGCCTCCGGGGACGGAGCGGCGGACTTGTTCTTTGAGAAGTTTTTGCAGCCGGCAAGCCCCGCAGCGCAGATGAATGCGAGCAAGGAAATCATATAACCTGTTGTTTTCATGATGCTTGTATTTTTTTACAATATAGGGATTTCCAGTTTAATAATGAAATTCCTGCCGGGATTGCGGAGCCCGACGTATTTCAGCCTGCTCAGATGGTCGACATACAGTTTGTCAGTTAGATTGTCTGCGATGAACGTTATGGTGGCGATCCTTCTGTGCCTGTTCTTGATGTCTGTTCCAGCGGAAAGGCTCAGGAGTGTGTAGGAAGGTGTTGCGGTTTCCGTATCTGCCAGGAAATGGTTCTGGCGGGAATGATGGTCGACCCTGAAGGCAAGGAAACCATCCGAGAACGTCGTCCCCTTGTGGAACAGTTCCCATTTGATCTCTGCGCCGAGGCGGGGGGCCGGGATTAGGGGAAGGTCGTTGTTCCCGGATTTTCCACGCACATACGAGTACTGCAGGCCAAGATGAAGCCTGTGGATTGGATGGACGTCCAGTGAGGCTTCTCCTCCATATAGTCGGGCGTTTCCGGCACAATAACGGTAAACATGGTATCCGTCGATGAGCGCTCCGGTCCGTGCTGCATAGATATAGTTGTCTATCCTATTGTAGAACAGGGCGGCCACGAAGGAGAAGTGTTCGTTTGAATAATCGGCTCCCCAATCGGCCTGGAGGCTGTATTCCGGTTTCAGGGAACTGTCTCCCGTCTCATATCGCACCGTACCTTCGTGAACACCGTTGGAAGCAAGTTCGCTGAGGTTCGGAGCCCGGAACCCGCGGGCTATGTTGGCCCTGATGTTGACATTGCCGGAAGGGGAGTATACTGCTCCCAGGCTTCCGGTCATGCCTTTGAAAGTGCGGTCGAACTCCGTAAATGTATCTTCAAAGGCAAGGCTGCGCAACGAGCGCATGTCTGCCCTGAGGCCGCCTGAAAAGGTAAACTTCCGGATTGTCCTGGTTGCTGTGCCAAACAGTCCGATATCAAAGAAGCTGTATGCCGGTATCAGAACCTCCTCCCCAAGGTTCTCACTCTTCTGGTACATCCCGCCAATGCCGGTGGTGAATTTCCATCCGTTTGTTAGGGCGGAAAGGTATTTTATGTCATAGTTGAGAGTGTGCAGCTTGAGATCAAGCGCCGCCTCATCCGGAGATTCCTCGAATTCCTGCCGTCTGTTCTGCTGGTAGCCTGCAAGGGCTTTGATCCTGCCCCTGCCCACCGAAATGGTGTTGTCCCACACTGCTTTATAGTGGCGCACCTGCTGGAAGGGGACCTTCACTCCATATCCTGTCGGTCCTTCCAGGACTCCGTCTTCGTACCCTTCGGTCATCCCAGGCGTGAGGTGGTAATATCCCATGGTGAGTTTTGAAGAGCCCCATGTCGGGGCGAGGCCGATTCTGGCCGTAAGGGCCCTCTCCCGAAACTGGGTGCCTGGCACCATGCCGTCGGAGGAGTTGCGGTAGGCGTGGGCGTATTTGTCGCTGAACCTGACGTTCCAGTTGACCAGGCCTTTGTTACCTCCCTGGTACAGGCTGTATGAGGCAAGGCCCGCATTGCTCTGGTATTCTGAAGAAATGCCTCCTGTAAAAGTCCCTTTTGCAGAAACCGGTTCCGGGTGGAAGATAATGACTCCCGCCAGGGCGTCAGACCCGTACATCAGGCTGGCCGGTCCCTTTACGATTTCGACGGTATGGGCCGAGTTGCCGTCGAACTCTATCCCGTGTTCATCTCCCCACTGCTGGCCTTCCTGGCGGATGCCGTCGGCGATCACTACCACCCTGTTGTAGCCGAGTCCGCGTATCACCGGCTTGGAAATCCCTCCTCCCGTAGAGATATGGCTGATTCCGGGTTCATGGGCCAGGGCATCGATGGCATTTGTGGCCGCTATTGCCTGTAAATTCTTGGTATCAAGTACTTTGACCGCACCTGGAGTTTCCCTTAGGTTGGAATCTCCCGTGAGACCTGTTATAACTACCTCCTGCAGGTTGAGGTGCCTTGAAAAAACATCTGTTGTATCCTGAGCTTTCGCGGTCATGCCCATACTCAGCAATGCCGCGATAAAATATTTGAATTTCATCGTTTATATGTTTTCTGTAAAAAATGACAAACTGCCGGACAGACCGTCCGGAGGGACTCTTTTAACAGAAAACAGTGGGAGGAGCCCTGGTGGAATGACAAACTGCGTAGGGCCCGCATGCGTGGAATGCGGGGGAAAGGAAGATTCCGCAACTGTTCTCTTGGAGAGCCGGTCCGGTGGTTTCTTCGGAATTGACCCACAGTATGGTCAAAAAACTGCAGATCAGACAGCAGTCCGTGCCGTGTGATCCGTTTATGTGCTGATGGGGCAGATGGGCGGCACAGTTGGTGCAGTCGTCGTCGGAGAATGCCTCATGGTGATGGAAGGACGACAGAAAGATTGTCGGCAAAATGATCGCCAACAAAATGGTTGGGAAAAACAGTCGTCTTTTGTCCATTTAACGCAAATATATGTATTTAATTCTTATATTAGCAATGATAAAGACCTTTACATGAATAAAACTATTGCTATAATCCTTCTTTTTTCCTTTTCGTCGGCCGCCCTTCATGCTCAGACGGGGACCTGGTCAGGGAACCTTGAAGTCCAGGGAGTGAAGCTGCCGGTGGTTTTCCATTTGGATGAGGAACCTACCGTGGATTCTCCGGACCAGGGAGTGAAAGGCATACCAGTCGAAGTCGAGAGGGGAGCGGCCGGGAACATTACTGTAAAGATACCCTCGCTCGGGGCGACCTACGATGGAATGTGGATGATGAAGAAGATAGTCGGCACCTTTACCCAGATGGGGGTGTCTTTTCCCCTTACCCTGACGCCCGGTTTCGAGAAGCCGCGCCGGCCCCAGACCCCGCAGGAACCCTTCCCGTATGCGACTGAGGAGGTGTCATTTTCGAACGGGGACGCCGTCCTTAAAGGGACGCTGTCACTTCCGGAGGGGTGGAGCCGCAAGACTCCCGTCCTTGTCATGGTCACCGGGAGCGGACTTCAGAATCGTGATGAGGAATTATTTGACCATAAGCCGTTTGCCGTTATCGCTGATGCTTTTGCCAGGGCCGGGATCGCTACGCTCCGGTATGATGACAGGGGATTCGGAGAATCGACGGGCGACCTTGTGCAGGTAACCACCGGAGACCTCAAGAACGATGCTTTGGCTGGGATTGCCCTTCTAAGGGATCGTTTCGACCATGTCGGGGTCCTCGGCCACAGCGAGGGAGGAACCATAGCCCTGATGCTTGGCGCGGAAGGAAAAGTTGATTTCCTGGTCAGCCTTGCGGGAATGGTCATTTCCGGCAAAGAGACCCTTATGAGGCAGAACCGTTTATCACTGTCGGTCGCAGGACTTGGAGATGATGTCGTAAATGGATATTGCTCCCTGCTCGAAGAAGCCTTCGACGCCTGCATAGCCGGGTTGCCGCTCCCTTCCGCATCCGACAAGGACCTTCCCGACGGCCTGAAGCAGAATTACCAGGCTGTGGCCATGCAGCTCAAGTCCCCATATATGAAGTATTTCCTTTCGCTCGACGTACGCCCGTCCCTTGGCGTTATCTCATGCCCGGTCCTTGCCCTGAACGGTATGATGGATGCCCAGGTCGAATGCGAAGTCAATCTCGAGCCTCTCCGCACAGGCCTTCCGGTATCCCCTTCAAATTCGGTCGTCGCCGTCGATGGGGTGAACCACCTTTTCCAGCATTGCGCTACAGGAGCTGTCACCGAATATAAGGAAATAGAAGAGACCTTTTCTCCGGAGGTATTGGACCTCATGGCGGACTGGATAAACAGAATTGAGTTTAAACATTAATAAGTTTTGTTTAATGAAGCGATTACTGTTCCTTTTCATCCTTCTGGCGCCGGCTGGATATGCGCAGGCCCAGATTTATCATGACGGGTGGATTGATTTCAACAAAAACGGTGGCAAGGATGTATATGAAGACCCTTCGCAAAGCATTGAAGCGAGGGTGTCGGACCTCCTGTCGCAGATGACCTTGGAAGAGAAGACCTGCCAGATGGCCACCTTGTATGGTTCCGGCCGGATGCTTGAAGACGCCCTGCCTGCCCCCGGCTGGAAGGAGAGGGTCTGGAAAGACGGAATCGGCAACATAGAAGAGGAACACAACGGACTCGGATCCTTCGGCAGCAGGTACGCCTATCCCTATAATCTGCATGTGGAGGCCATCCGAGCCGTCCAGAAATGGTTCGTCGAGGAGACCAGGCTTGGTATCCCCGTTGATTTCACCAATGAAGGCATCAGAGGCCTGTGCCACACGAAGGCAACTTATTTCCCCGCCCAGTGCGGCCAGGGCGCTACCTGGGACAAGGATCTGATCCGCCGTATAGGGGAAGTTGAGGCTGAGGAAGCCAAGGCTCTCGGTTACACGAACATCTATTCTCCCATCCTTGATATCGCCCAGGATCCCCGTTGGGGCCGTTGCGTCGAGTCGTATGGCGAAGATCCCTTCCTCGTCGGTTCCCTTGGCAAGCAGATGATCGGGGCCCTTCAGGCCGCCGGTCTGGTATCGACGCCGAAGCATTTCGCCGTTTACAGCATTCCTGTCGGCGGAAGGGACGGAAAGACCAGGACCGACCCGCACGTCGCTCCGAGGGAGATGAGGACCCTATACATCGAGCCGTTCCGTATGGCTTTTACGGAAGCGGGCGCCCTTGGCGTGATGAGCTCATATAATGACTATGACGGAGTCCCGATTACCGGCAGCCATGATTTCCTCACGGGAATCCTGCGTAACGAATGGGGCTTCCGCGGCTATGTCGTTTCCGACAGCGATGCCGTGGAATTCATCTGGAACAAGCATCATGTCGCTCCTACTTATGAGGATGGCGTCGCACAGGCCGTTAATGCCGGGCTGAACGTGAGGACCACTTTCGATGACCCTGCCAATTTCATTCTTCCATTGAGAGATGCGATCAAACACGGAAAGATTTCGATGGAGACTGTTGACAGCAGGGTGACCGATATCCTCCGCGTGAAGTTCATGATGGGACTGTTCGACGATCCTTATACCGGAGACCTAGAAAACGTCAACGGCATCGTCCATAGCGAGGAGCACAGGGCAATTGCCCTTCAGGCTGCCAGGGAAGCGATGGTCCTTCTGAAGAATGACGGTATCCTGCCCCTTTCCAAGTCGCTGAAGAAGGTGGCTGTAATCGGCCCGAATGCGGAAGAAAGGCAGCAGCTTATCTGCCGTTACGGTCCTGCCGACCCTGCATTCGTGACTGTTTTACAGGGAATCAGGGAAGCTCTCCCGGAAGCCGAGGTAACCTATGAGAAAGGATGCGAGATAATCGATCCGCATTTCCCTGACAGCGAGCTCTTCGATTTCGAGCTGGACAAAGACGAGAAAGTCCTGATGGACAGGGCTGTAAAGGCAGCCAAAAAGGCCGATGTCGCCATCCTGGTCCTCGGAGGCAATGAACTGACCGTAAGGGAAGACCGTTCGAGGACATCCCTCAATCTCCCGGGACGCCAGGAAATGCTCCTCAAGGCTGTATATGAGACCGGAACGCCCGTAGTGCTGGTCATGGTCGACGGAAGGGCGTCAACGATCAATTACGCGCAGAAATACATCCCGGCAATCCTTCATGGCTGGTTTTCGGGAGAATACCTCGGCAAAGCCGTAGCAGACGTACTTTTCGGAGATTATAATCCCGGCGGGCGCCTTGCCGTGACCTTCCCCAAGAGCGTCGGTCAGATCCCTTTCGCCTTTCCGTTCAAGCCGGGATCCGACGAAGACTCCTATACCGCTGTATGGGGCCCCCTCTATCCTTTCGGATATGGCCTCAGTTATACCACCTTCGGCTATGATGACCTGAAGATATCCGTTGACGGGCAGAAAGTTACCGTCGGCTGCACCGTTACCAACACAGGTCAGAGGACTGGCGACGAGGTGGTTCAGCTTTACCTGAGGGACGACGTCAGCAGCGTCACCACTTATACCCAGGTGCTGCGTGGTTTCGAGCGCATCACCCTGGCACCCGGAGAATCCCGTTCCCTCAGCTTCGAACTCGGTCCGCAGGAGCTCGGCCTCTGGGACAAGGACATGAAGTTCACAGTCGAGCCAGGCACCTTCACTGTCCGCGTAGGAGCCTCATCCCGGGATATCCGCCTCGAAGGGAAATTTAATATTGAATAATCTTTAAAGTATATGAAAATAAAGTCGTTATTTGGAATTGTCGCCGTCGTTTCCGCGACGGTCTTGTCCATGTCGTGTTCAAAGGAAAGCGTGTATTCAGTAGAACATATCTGGGGAGGAGATGAAGCGTATTGTGCATTCACTTCCCTCGCTGAATGTGACGGAACGGTTTATTGCACCTTCCGGGAAGGCGGCGGTCATGTTTTTGACAATACCGGCAAGGCTGAAGGAAAAATCAGGGTGATTTCTTCCCGTGACGGAAAGAAATGGGAGTCGGTCGCGCTGCTTTCCAAAGAGGGCTATGACCTTAGGGATCCCAAAATTTCGGTGATGCCTGACGGTACCCTGATGCTTTTGTTCGGAGGATCCATCTATCAGGGCACCACCCTCAAATTCCAGGGGACTGAACCGATGGTGAGTTTCAGCAGGCATGGAGAGCCTTTCTCCGAGCCCGAGAACGTGGTTTTCGTAAATGAAGCGGAGCACAGGTTCGGCTGGTTATGGGACATCAAATGGCACGAAGGGACCGGATATTCAGTCAATTATGACGTAAAGGCCAATGAGGCTCTGGAACTCTACAAGACAACCGACGGGGTCCATTTCGAGCTGGTCTGCGACTTATTGAAGGACCTCGGAAACGAGGAATGGCTTACCGAGACCGCGGTCGAGTTCCTTCCCGACGGAAGGATGGCCCTGATGGTCAGATGCGACAGCGGGTCATACATGGGATGGTGGGGAACTGCCGAGGCTCCTTTCACCGACTGGAAATGGTCGAGGATGGACTATCAGCTGGGAGGGCCTGATTTCATACCGTACAACGGAGGAATCATAGCGGCTTCCAGGATGTACCTGCCCAAATCCATAAAGAAAACTGTCGTGTATCTGGGAAACGAAGAGGGCTGGCTTTTCCCCGTAATCATGCTTCCTTCCGACAGGGACAGCAGTTATCCCGGCATGCTGCTCAAGGATGACGAACTCTGGATAAGCTATTATTCCAGTCATGAATGCAAGAAGTATGTCAGGGACTGGGCTTCCATCTATCTTGCCAAGATCCCTCTCAAAATGCTTGAGAATCAGACTCCCGTCCTTTAAACGGACCTTAGGATAAGAGAAAAGGGCTGACCGGATGACCGGCCAGCCCTTATTGTCAACGGAAAGGATTACTGCCTTTCCAGGTGGGTTACGGAATCCGATATCTCTTCGGCGCAGAAGCCTCCGTCCGTGAGGGCTGTAGCAGCGAAGACGGTGACATCCCTGTCCTTCGGAAGCACCAGTGTGCCGGAAGTGGCGGGAATGTATTTCATATACATGTAGGTCTGCACGTAGGGCTCGTTCCTGGTCTGTGCGTCGTGACGGTGGGAACCTACGTAAGCTGCATCACCATCGGTGAGGAAAGCCTTGTAAGGGGCCCAGTTGCCGCCTCCGAAGAAGCCTGTCCAGTAGGGAACGCTGATCTCAGCGGGTTTTCCTGCGTTGAATACGGCGGTTGAGCCTTTCTCGTTGGTGGAAGCAAGCAGGAGATAGACTCCCTTTGTTCCTGCGGGAAGGGCGATTTCCTGACCGTTGCAGATGGCGGAGTTCTCAACGTCCTTTTCGCCGAGAGCGAAAGGAACTCCCTTATAGACAAAGTCCTCGGGAATCTGCTCGGCAGCGTAGGAATGCCACTGCATATCCATGCGTCCAAAGGCGCTGAAGGAGTCGGAGCTGATGGCGGTCTTGTTGAACGGAACCTCCACGGTCTTGTAAACGGGGGCGCTCACCTTGGCGGCGGGAGCCTGGAGACGTACGCGGAAGGTCTTGGGTGCGAAGCGGGTAATGTTCACGTTGAGGGAATTGCCGGAGAATGTGGCTCCACCGATGCGTTCCTCGACTCCGTTGGTCTCCTCTGCGTAGAGGACAGGAGCGGCGAAGCGTACGCTGCCCTGGGCGTCTTTCCCGGAAAGCTCATAGACCCTGACGATGATTCCGTCTCCGTCTTCAGCTTTCTTGACAGCCTTGACGCGTATGGAACCATTGGTCGTGGAGAGCAGGGAGAAAGACTTTCCGAGGCTGCCCGCATGCTTTTCAGTCACATACGCCGATTTCCTCTGGTTGAGGATGTCCGCGGCAGTGGTGGCGGCGGCTCCGTCAAGGGCGCCGGGATGGCCTACGATCGAATATGTGAATTCGTGGGGAGCGATGTCGAGGGTCTTCTCGTTGCTGTATCCGCGGTCTGCGGTAGGGGTATGGAGAAGGGTGAGGCGGATTGTGTTGTCAGCGGGCTTGTCCCAGCCATAACGGCAGTCGTTCATCACGGTTATGCCATAGCTTCCGTCAGCTGCGGTAAGGTCTGCCCATTCCTGGGCGGGAACCTCGTAAGCGGTAATGGTGTTGTTACCCCTCATCACATGTCCCAAGCCGAGGTCGTAAGCAGCCTTCTCATTGCTGAAGGAGCAGGGGAAAGCGGCCTTAAGGAGGGTGCGGCGGGACTTCCAGTCGATGTTGTTGAGGATGTCGATACGGTCGTCGCAGGCGCCGTCGTAGAGGATGATCCTCTGGGTGATGGTGGATTCTTCATAACGGCGGTCAACGCGCAGGACGGCGGCGAGAGGTCCGGTGGACTCTACGCTAACCTTCACGTCGGTGTCAACCTTAAGGGGATCCTTGTCGATGACGGACTTGAGAATTTCCCAGGAAGGCCATGCGTCAGAGGTGTTTTCGTCGAAAATCTGGAGTCCGAAGGCGCTTCCGGCAGCTACGAGTTCCTTGCCGACCCTCTTGTCGATGAGGGAAACGATGTCGCCGGTCTCACCGACCTCCAGTTTGTATATCTTGTTCTCGATGGTCTTTCCGGATGCCTTGAGCGAGGATTTGCCGGAAGGGGAGGACTTTACATAGCGGAAATCATATACGGAGAGGCTGACCGAAGGGTCGCTGGCCGCGAAAATGAGCTTCGCCTTGCCGTTCTCCCTGCAGATAACCTGGGACTTGACCGGCTTTCCGTCAGGACCGAAGACCTGGACGTCGGAATAGGGGGCGGGAATCTCCACGTCAACGGTCACGATGTCAGCATTGTCTGATGAAACGGGGTTGAACACTACAACAGGTGTACCTTTGACCCTGGTGTCCAAAGCGGAAGAGAAACCTCCTGCGGAAGCCTCCATGGTGTTGGAGAACTGGTTCTGGGCCAGCATGAAGTCATTCCAGGAGAACGTGTAAGCCTCTGTTATACAGGTGCCTGGGAGGTCATCATGGAACTGATGCCAGATGAAACGCTGGTATGCATCGTTGATGATATACTTGGGATAGGGGACAGCTCCGACCCAGTCTGCCATCACGGCGCTTGCCTCTGCGGCGTATCCGAGCTGTTCGCACCTGCGGTTGAGTTTCTTGGTGTCGCTGTTGGCGGTATATACGCCGCTTCCATGGACATCCATGAGGAGTTCACCGTCAAATACGGGGAGGACATCCTTGTTGAGCAGGTCCTTGTTGTCGCGGAAGATGTCGGCAACTGTAGCGAAGCGGAGGGAGTAGTTGTCGCCTCCGGCCTTGATGCTTTCCTCAATCCAGCGGATGTTCGAAGGAAGGGGAGAACCTCCGCGGTCGCCGGCCATGCGGGATGACTTGGTGCCGTAGTAACGCATCGTGACTCCGGTGGGAGAGTCGTCGACCATCTTCTTCAACTGAGGATCGTCATTGATAAGGCCGTTGGGGCTGAAACCGTATGCGCCTCCGTTGAGATGGGCGAGTATCCTTGATCCGTCGATTCCCTGCCATACACCGAACTCAAAGGGCCATTTCTTGCCGCCCTCATAGAAGGGGTTGGTCCTCCACTGGAGCTTCTGTGTGTGGAATGCATAGAGACCGCAGTGGTTTGCGATGGTGGGGAGGGTGTAGCCGAAACCGAAGCAGTCTGGGAGCATGATGTCGATGGACTTAACGCCGAGCTCATTCTTGTAGAATTCTTCGCCGAGCAGGATGTTGCGGATGTTGGATTCTGCAGAAGGGACGTTGTAGTCGTTGGCATCCCAGCCGCCGGATGTGTACCAGCGTCCTTCGGCCACATACTTCTTGAGTTTCTCGAAGGCTTCGGGATAATACTCCTTGAACCAGTAGTACTTGACGGCTCCTTCGAAGCTGAACTTGTAGTCCGGGGACATTTCGAGGAGTCCGAAATTCTGGTAGAGGGTGTTGGGGAGATATTCCCCGATGACCTGCTGCACGGTCCAGCGCCACTGGGTGTCCAGATGGGCGTTGGAAGCCATATAGATGGTTCTCTCATTCTGCTGCGCCAGGGCAGTGAAAGCGAGAATGGCAGCGATAATGGTCAATGCTGTCTTTTTCATCTTATGTATGGTTTAAATATTATTGTACAGTAATGGAATTCAGGAGATCAAGCTTGCCGTCCGCAATGAGTTTGAGGATCAGCTCTCCGAACAGGGTGTTTGCCCAGGCGAACCACTCCCTGGTGAACTTCTCGGGGTTGTCTTTGTTGAATGATTCGTGCATGAATCCGGTACCTCCGTCACATTTGATGAGGGTCTCGATGCACCACTTGATCTCGGCGTCACCCTCGGGGTCTTCGATGGGACCGTTCATGCGGCCTCCGGGACGTCCGGTGAAGAAGCGGAAACGGTTTCCGGCGGTGAAAGCCTTCATCATTATGCTCATGGGCCATATCATATCCTTTCCGATATGGGGACCGCCGATGCCTTCAGCAGCATCGCCTTTGAAGAAATAGGGGTTGTCTTCGCTCCAGACGAAGCGTCTGGTGTTCTGGTATATCTGGTCCCTGGGGGTAACGTCGCCAAGGTATGCCATTGCAAGGAGGCTGGGTACGTTGGCATCGTCCATCATCACGGCGTTGCCGAAACCGTCAACTTCGAAAGCATAGATGCTGCCATATTTAGGATGCTCGACCACGGCATACTGCTCAAGGGCTCCGAACACCTCATCGGCAAGCACGCGGCATTCCCTTGCGAGTTTGCGGTTGCCGTTCACGGTTTCAAGGATCTCAGCAGCCTTGCGAAGAGAAGAAACGGCGAAGAAGTTGGAAGGAATGAGGAATTCGTACATCGTGGCGTCGTCAGAAGGCCTGAAAGCGGAAGCGATGAGGCCGACGGGACGGACGGGATTGCCGAAGCCGTTTCCGGACTTGGTGTCGGTCTGACGGGTGGTCATCCTCTCGAAATAATACGGTCCGGGACCGTCCTTGCGCTGCTGCTCGCGGAAAGTCTGAAGGGTGTTTGTGATGGCCTTTATCCACTTGTCTCCGAAGACGGAGGTGTCACCGGTTACCTTCCAATACTGGTAGGCAAGGCGGATAGGGTAGCAGTGGGAGTCAATCTCCCATTTGCGCTCGTGGAGGTTAGGGTTCATCTTTGTGCGGTCCTTCTGCCAGCCGGTTCCGGTGGGACCGTCATTGAAAGCATTGGCATAGGGATCGATGCCGATCAGGGAGAACTGGCAGTTGATGACTCCTGCAATCATCTCCTTCAGATGGGGATCCTGGTTTGCAAGCTGTACATAAGGCCATACCTGTGCACCGGAATCCCTCAGCCACATTGCGTGGATGTCTCCGGTGTAGACGAAGGTGCGGGGATCCCCGTTTTCATCCTTTCCGAAGTGGACCGTGGTGTCGAGGGTGTTCGGGAAGCAATTCGCGAACATCCAGGCCAGTTTGGGATTCTTCAGGCTCGCCGTCACCTCGGCTATCTTCGCTTCGACAGCCTCGGAAGTGAACAACCTGTTTTCAGGAGCAGGCCTTTTGGATACATACTCCTGTGCGGATGCGCCCAGGCATGCGAGAACCATCGCAGCCAGTGTGATTACCGTTTTTTTCATTAGTTGATGATTATGATGATTATTAATTTGAAACAATTCCTCGTTTAAAGAAACGCTTCATGTTAGTATTAATGTCTTGCCGATGGTTGCGGGCTATAAATGTTTCATCTGGACAGGGGCGGAGACAGTTTCTATGAGCTGCAGCTCTTCCTGACTGAATAAAGTGCATTCGATGGCCTTAAGATTATTTTCAATCTGCGAAACGGAGCTTGCGCCGATGATGACCGAGGTCACGCGGGAATCCTGGATAAGCCACGAAAGAGCCATTTGGGCGAGACTCTGTCCGCGTTCGCCTGCCAGCTTGTTGAGGGTTTTCAAGGCATTGAGCATCGTAGGGGTAAGCACCTCCTGTTTGAGGGAAGAAGAACCGCTGGCTATCCTGGAATCAGCCGGAATGCCGTTGAGATAACGGTCAGAGAGGAGTCCTTGCTGGAGAGGGGAGAAGGAAATGAATCCCGTTCCGTTTTGCTTTGCCTGGTCGATGAGTCCGGAGCATTCGGGCGTGCGGTCGATAATATTGTATCTGTCCTGGTACAGAAGGCAGGGTACATTATTGTCGGATAGGTATTTATACGCAATCTTGGCCTTGTCCAGCGGGTATCGTGACAGACCGGCGTAGAGGGCTTTACCCTGTCGGACGACATCCACCAAAGCCTGCATGGTTTCTTCAATAGGTGTCTGAGGGTCGTAGCGGTGCGAGTAGAACACGTCCACATATTCCAGATTCATCCTCTTCAGGCTCTGATTTAGGCTGGAAACCAGATATTTCCGTGACCCCCAGTTGCCATACGGTCCCGGCCACATGTCCCATCCTGCCTTGGTGCTGATGAAGAGTTCGTCGCGATATGGGCGGAGTGAATCCGCCATCAAGCGTCCGAAATTCTCCTCGGCGGTGCCGTATTCGGGACCGTAGTTGTTGGCCAGATCGAAGTGGCAGATACCGTTGTCAAAGGCAAAATGGGCCATCGCCTTTACTTCATGGAGAGGTTTGTGGGAACCGAAATTGTGCCAAAGGCCCAGTGCGAGAACGGGAATCTGGATGCCGGAACGGCCGCTGCGGCGGTAGGTCATTTTCTCATAACGGTTTTCAGCCGCGGAATACACAGGGTCGATCATAAGACGTTATTTTTTTGTAAAAATACTATTTATTGGATTATCAGCAAATTAATAACGTTTGCAGCCTGAAATCATTCCGTCCCGGGAATCCTGGTGTCCGGCCAGCCGTAGTCTTTGAGGATTTTAACCGGAAGCTTGTGATCGTGGACATAAATTGCCACTGCTTCCAACCGCATCTCCTCACGGACCTTCTCATCCGAATTGAACTTCTGGAAATCGGAAAACCTCTCACCGAAAATACTCTTTGCGCTGGGTTCCCATCCGGATCCGTCGGTAACCCTTTCGAAGGATGTCACGGTGAAATGCCCCCGTGAATCCTTGCTGACATGCATTTTGCCGGGGTGGGCTCCGCCTGACACCGTTTTGAGCGTGTCTCCGGACACCGAGTAGTTCATCACCCAGAAATCACCCCATACCTGGATGTCTTCGGTGTTGCTGTCGTCCACATCCGCGTATGTGCGGAAGGGGATGCAAATATCTCCCGGGAGATACTGGGAGCCGATTTCTTCCGTCAGATATCTGTCTATGGCCGTAAAGCAGGTCTCTGTGACCGGTGTTTCCGGGGAAGATGTCTCAGCCGGGGCGGTAGATTTTTTCTGGTGCCTGTTGCCGCATCCGGAGATGACGCCTATGGCCAGGATCGCTGCGGCAAGGATGATGTAATCGCTGTTTTTCATCTTAGTAGTGGTGATTTAATGAAAGTTTCTTTAATACAGTCCCTTATAGGGGAAGCTATCAAATTTACGAATTATTTGCGGGATAACCCGCTTTTTTGTTACATTTGGTGCATGTTAGTCAAGTGTATTCTCCTTATCCTGTTCTTTGCCGTGATGATCGGTGTAGGCATTTACTGCCGCAGGACCGCATCAGATGTCATGGGATTCGTCCTGGGAGGCCGCAATGTCGGCTCCTGGCTTACGGCTTTCGCATTCGGCACATCTTATTTTTCGGCGGTCATCTTTGTTGGATACGCCGGTCAGTTCGGCTGGAAGTATGGCCTGGCGGCCACATGGATCGGTATCGGCAACGCCTTGATCGGTTCGTTGCTGGCCTGGAGGATACTGGGCCGCAGGACACGCCTCATGACCCAGCATCTCCAGAGCGCCACCATGCCGGATTTCTTCGGAAAGCGGTTCTTCAGCAATGAGCTTAAGGTTGCCGCTTCCATCATCGTGTTTGTTTTCCTCATCCCTTACACCGCGTCGCTCTATAACGGCCTGTCAAGGCTTTTCAGCATGGCCTTCGACGTGGATTACGTCTGGTGCGTGGTGGGAATGGCCGTCCTGACCGGAATCTATGTGCTGGTTGGCGGATACATGGCCACCGCCGTGAACGACTTCATCCAGGGAATGATCATGCTGGTGGGTATCTGCGCCGTGATAGCATCGGTGCTCAGCGGCAATGGGGGCTTCAGCTCTGCGGTTGAGAGCCTTTCACAGGTTCCGTCCGAGTCTGCTCCGGGCCTGAACGGGGCCTTCGTCTCTTTCCTCGGTCCCCAGCCCATATACCTTCTCGGTGTCGTTCTGCTGACATCCCTCGGCACCTGGGGGCTGCCGCAGATGGTGGGCAAGTTCTACGCCATCCGCAACGAGGCGGCCATACGGAAGGGCACGTTCATATCCACCTTCTTTGCTATCATAGTGGCCGGCGGATGCTATTTCCTTGGCGGTTTCGGCCGGTTGTACGGCCGGAGCATAGAATACACAGCGGCCGGAACGCCGGTATATGACAGCATCGTCCCGTCCATGCTGGCCACCCTCCCGGACCTCATGATAGGTGTCGTCATCATCCTTGTCCTCTCGGCATCCATGTCGACACTATCCTCACTGGTGCTCACCTCCGGATCGACATTGACTCTGGACATCATCGATCCGGCTCTCGCCAAGATGCGCAGGGGCGGGCGCATGAATGACCGCAGCCAACTGCTCTGCATCCGTCTGCTCGTACTTTTCTTCATTATCGTTTCATCCGTGCTTGCAATCGTCCAGGCCAAGAGTTCCGTGACCTTCATCGCCCAGCTTATGGGTATTTCCTGGGGAGCATTGGCCGGCGCATTCCTGGCGCCTTTCCTGTATGGACTCTACTGGAAGCGCACCACTTCCGCATCGGTATGGGCCTCCTTCATCACCGGGGTAGGGGTCATGTGCTGCTGCATGTATTGCATTTCTGCAGGGAAAACATTCATCAGCCCTTATTTCACCTCCCCGATCAATGCAGGAGTGCTGGCGATGCTGCTGGGCCTGGCCGTCGTGCCGGCAGTCAGCATCCTCTCCCGGGTCGGACGTAAGGAAGAGGTGGAAGGGATGTTCGGCTGCTACAACAGTGTCGTAACTGTCCGCGCCGCGGATTCACTGTCCGAGGAGGCGGAACGTCAGGGCTAGAAAACGAAAGCGTAACCGATTCCCAACGTGTGGCAGGCGGCCGTCAGGCCGCCTTTGTCGTAGAGGTGGTACATATAGAAGAAATCCAGCGAATGGCCTTTCCCGAGGCCGATTTCAGTTCCTGCATAATGCAGCGAGCGTACCCATTTGTTGCTGTCGAAACTGCTGAAGAATTCATACATCAGGTAGGGAGTGAATATGCTTCGGGGTACCTTGTATTGCCCGCGGAGCCGGGTCCTGAGGGTGTTGCTGCATGATTTCGCGTCAGGGTTGTAGGCCAGTTCGTATTTTTCCCTGAGGGAGAGGGACAGGCCGTCGCGCACGAGGGTTTGCGTCAGGCTGAGTACCGCCTTGTGCAGGACGAGGTCTCCGGCCGAAGGAATGCTCCAGTACTCATAGCTCAGGTCGCCCTTGAGCCATCTGTTGAAGTTGTATCCGCCTCCGGCCATCGCGAACCAGCACTCCGTACTGCCGGCATGGTCATAGGATCGGTGCTCAAGTCTGGCCATGGCGTAGGGCGCTCCGAAGGATTTGACGAGCTGGATGCTGCTCCAGGTTCCGAAATCAGTTTCGGCCTGCGCGGATGTCCGTGGGACGGACATGGCGAGAACAGAAAGGATTGTTAAGAATACTTTTTTCATACACTACTGTAACTACCGGGTTTAGATGCTGTGAATCAGGTCCTCCAAACTCCCCACAACCCCGTCAAACAGTTTATACATCAGCTCCGGCTCCTGTTTCTCCGGCATATAGACGAGGGTCTTGAAACCTTTCCCCGCAAACCAGCCTGCCTCGGTGTGGGCGCTTCTTCCGCATGGCAGCACCAGGACGCAGGTGTCGGCCCAGAGCATGGCGTCGAGGTCGGCCTTGAAGCCTTTCTCTGCGACGGGGTGGGTGAGGTTTCGGATGTATTCTTCCGGCTCCCAATCCTGCCAGCCCTGGTCCACGTCTGACCAGTGAAAACCGCCGGGATTGTCTTTTGGGTTGCGGAAGTCATACACTTCGTGACCTGCAGCCCTGAGTGCAGCCACCACATCGGGCTGGTATTTGTTCCTCCAACTGGATGCGACGTAGATTCTGGCCATGTTGATTTCGTTTGACGCGAAGTTACGAATATTCCTCGGATTTAAAGTTATCTGTGTTACTATGCCTTTCTTTTCTTGAATTGTTGAAGTTTTATAAAAAAAATCTTATATTTGCATCGTGAGCGATATAAATTTATCGTAAATAAAAGATTATCAAAAATAAACAATAAAGATATGGCAAAGATTTATGATTTTAAGACCACCGGCAATAAAGGCGCGGAGGTGGATCTGGCCCAGTATGAGGGCAAAGTGCTGATGATTGTCAACACTGCTTCGAAATGCGGTTTCACACCACAGTATGATGGCCTTGAGGCACTGTATCAGAAGTACAAGGACCAGGGCTTGGTCATCATCGGGTTCCCGTGCGACCAGTTCAATGGCCAGGAGCCCGGCTCCAATGAGGAAATCGCCGAGTTCTGCCGCCTGAACCA
>CACXFP010000077.1 GCA_902766985.1 uncultured Bacteroidia bacterium
AAGAAGGTCAAGTCGAGGATGTCCCTTTATGTGGAGTTCCGGCTGAAGGAAAGGAAGAAATAAGGAAAAACAGATAACAATGGATTACGATTTCAAGTCGATTGAGAGAAAATGGCAGGCCTGGTGGGCGGAAAACAAGACCTACAAGGCCGTGGAGGATCCGTCCAAACCTAAGTATTATGTGCTGGACATGTTCCCTTACCCTTCAGGGGCGGGACTCCATGTGGGACATCCGCTGGGATACATAGCAAGCGACATCTACTCGCGTTACAAAAGACTCAAGGGGTTCAACGTATTGCATCCCATGGGTTACGATGCTTTCGGACTTCCCGCGGAGCAGTATGCCATACAGACGGGACAGCACCCGGAAAAGACGACCAACGACAATATCGCCCGCTATCGCAGCCAGCTGGACAGGATAGGGTTCTCCTTCGACTGGGACCGCGAGGTCAAGACCTGCGATCCGGCGTATTACAAGTGGACCCAGTGGGCATTCCTCAAGATGTTCGACAGCTGGTTCGACAATGCCGCCGGGAAGGCCCGTCCCGTTTCCGAACTTGTCGAAGCCTTTGAAAAAGGTGGTTCCGCAGCGGTCGATGCGGCCTGTGGGGAGGTCTCTCCTTTCTCGGCTGACGACTGGAAGGCGATGGACGAAAAGCAGAGGTCCGCTGTCCTCATGCAGTACAGGATCGCATACCAGGGGGAGACTTCGGTGAATTGGTGCGAAGGCCTTGGAACGGTTCTGGCAAATGACGAAGTCAAAGACGGGATATCCGTCCGCGGAGGCTTCCCTGTGGTCCAGAAGAAAATGACCCAATGGCAGCTCCGCGTTTCGGCGTATGCGCAGAGGCTTCTCGACGGTCTGGACAACCTTGAGTGGACAGATTCCCTCAAGGAGATGCAGAGGAACTGGATAGGCCGTTCCGAGGGGTGCGAGGTCGTATTCAACACCATCTGCGACGGAAAGGAGCTCCCGGTCACCATTTTCACTACCCGGGTGGACACCATCTTCGGCGTGACTTTCATGGTGCTTGCTCCTGAAAGCGACCTGGTAGGGGAGCTGACTTCGTCGGACCGCAGGGAAGAAGTGGAAGCCTATGTGGCCGAGGTGCGCAAGAAAACCGAGAGGGAGAGGATCGCGGAAACCAAAACGGTGACAGGCGTTTTCTCCGGATCCTACGGAATCAATCCTCTTACGGGCGAGAAGATCCCTGTATGGATATCCGAATATGTGCTTGCAGGGTACGGTACCGGGGCGATCATGGCCGTTCCGGCGCATGACAGCCGCGACTATGCCTTCGCCAGGAAGTTCAATCTGCCCATAGTCCCTATCATCGAGGGCTGCGATGTCAGCGAGCAGTCGTTCGACGCCAAGGAAGGACGCATGTGCAATTCCGGTTTCCTTAACGGCATGGATGTCCGCGAGGCTATCGAGGCAGCGAAGGACTATGTTGAGGAGAAGGGACTGGGCAGGCGCAAGACGAATTTCCGTCTGCGTGATGCCATTTTCTCCCGACAGAGGTATTGGGGGGAACCGTTCCCGATATGTTACAAGGACGGGATCGCCACTCCGCTGCCATATGACAGCCTGCCCCTCGAACTTCCCGAAATCGGAGAGTTCAAACCTTCCGAAAACGGGGAACCTCCCCTTGCCAGGGCCAAGGACTGGACCTGGGAGGGCTGGCCTATCGAGAAGAGCACCATGCCTGGTTTCGCAGGATCGAGCGCCTACTACCTGAGGTATATGGATCCCCACAACGACAAGGCTCTCGTCAGCCCTGAAGCCAACTCCTACTGGCGCAGCGTCGACCTCTATGTCGGAGGAACCGAGCATGCCACCGGCCATCTGATCTATTCCCGTTTCTGGAACAAGTTCCTCTATGACCTTGGTTATGTCTGCGAGGATGAACCGTTCCGCAAGCTTGTCAACCAGGGGATGATCCAGGGGAGGTCGAGTTTCGTGTATCGCATCGTCGGTACCAATACGTTCGTTTCCTCTGGCCTCAAGGACAGGTATGAAACTACCGAGATCCATGTCGATATCAGCCTCGTCCGCGGCGACAGGCTTGATATCGAAGGTTTCAAGGCATGGAGGCCTGAGTACGGAGATGCCGAATTCATCCTTGAAGACGGGGAGTATGTGTGCGGATGGGCGGTCGAAAAGATGAGCAAGTCCATGTTCAACGTCGTCAATCCCGACAATATCTGCGACACTTACGGAGCCGACACCCTCAGGCTTTACGAGATGTTCCTCGGCCCTGTGGAGCAGAGCAAGCCATGGGATACCAAGGGAATTGACGGGGTCAGCCGTTTCCTCAGGAAATTCTGGAGGCTGTTCTATGACCGCGACGGTTTAATCGTAGAAGATACCGACCCGTCTCCCGCCGAACTCAAGAGCCTTCACAAACTTATCGGAAAAGAGCAGGAGGACATCGAGAATTTCTCTTTCAACACCACGATAAGCGCTTTCATGATCGCTGTCGGCGAGCTTACAGATCTCGGATGCCATAAGAGGGCTGTCCTGGAACCCCTGGCCATACTCATCTCCCCCTTTGCTCCCCACATCGCCGAAGAACTCTGGCACGTGCTGGGGCACGGGGAGAGCGTTACCCGCGCGTCATTCCCTGAGTTCAACGAGTCCTACACGGTCGAAGACAGCTGCACCTATGCCGTATCTTTCAACGGAAAGACCCGTTTTACCGTCGACCTTCCCAAGTCGATGGGCAGGGATGAGGTAGGGAGCCATGTCCTCTCCCTCGACAAGGCCTTGAAATATACCGAAGGTCATGATGTGCTGAAGGTTATCGTAGTCCCGGGCAAGATCGTCAACATTGTGGTCAAGTAACATGAACTTAAAAATCAGGAATTTAATCAACGATTACATCCTGCTCACGGCGGCGTGTTTCTTCTTCGCTTTCGCGTGGGAGTGTTTCATGATCCCCAACGGGATGTCCGCTGGCGGCATGATGGGCCTTTGCACTATTATCCAGTATGCCACCCTCGGGGTGATTCCGGCCCAGTATTCATATATTGTAATCAATGCGATACTCATAATTGTCGCCGTGCTGGCCATGGGCATCGGTTTCGGGTTCAAGACCATATACTGCATAGTGGTATCCTCGCTGGCCATGCAAGTCATCAGCGGTATCCCTTCCATCCACAGTGTGCCGGGAGGTTTCTTCTTCGTTCAGGAGACCGTGCTGATTCCGATTATCGCCGGTGTTTTCGAAGCCATCGGCATAGGCCTTGTGCTCCGTTTCGGCGGAAGCACGGGAGGAACCGACATTATCGCCCTGATGGTGAACAAGTATTATCCGGTTTCCCTCAGCATGACCTTCCTTGTTACGGACGTGATCATTTGCTCCCTCCTTCTTTTCCTTCCCGGGAAGACATTCTCGGATATGTGCTACGGACTTGAGGAACTGGTCATTTTCTCCCTCCTGATAGACCTGGTGGTCGGCGGTAAGAGGTCCTCCTACCAGCTTATGGTGTTTTCCGAGAAGTTCGAGGCTATCGCAGACCATATAATCAATGAAATGGACAGGGGAGTGACGGTCCTGAAGGCTCAGGGATGGTTTACCAAGAAAGATAAGGACGTCCTCCTCATCCTCATCAGCCAGAACCAGCTCAATGAGATTTCAAGGGCGGTCAAGGAGATAGACCCCAGGGCTTTCATGTCCATTTCCCCGACACACAATGTCTACGGTGAAGGTTTCGAAGAAATCAAGGCCGGATTGAAACGCAAAAAGAAACAGCATGCCGATTCTTAAATCAAACGTCTGGACCTGGATCAGGGAATACAGCCTGATCGTTGCCGGAATCTTCATCTATGTGCTTGGCTGGACCATCTTCCTGGTTCCCAACAATATGGTAGGCGGAGGTGTTACCGGTATCAGTTCCATCGTGCAATACGCCACCGGAGGCGTCGTCAAGATGGGTTACACCTATTTCCTGATAAATGTAGGCCTCATAATCGCCGGCGTTCTTTCCCTCGGGAAGTCCTTCGGCGGCAAGACTGTAGTAGCCATAGTCCTCGCTTCCATCGGACTCAACGTCCTTCAGGAACTCATCCCTATCGAGTCTCCCTTCATTCAGACCTTTGTCCTCCAGGACAACAACAAACTGATGTGCACTATCATGGGCGGCATCATGGTCGGCGTCGGCATCGGAATGACGATGTCCGCCGGTGGGAGCACCGGAGGCACCGACATCATCGCCCTCATGGTCAACAAGCGCAAGAACATATCCCCCGGTAAGATGATCCTGTTCATGGACATAGTGATCATCTGTTCCTCGCTTCTCGTCCCTTCGTACACCCCTGACGGAGAACTTGTCCCGTTCGTGGATAAGATACTGACCGTCGTATACGGCCTGATACTCATAACGGTAAACAGCTATGTGCTTGATATCTACCTTTCCGGATCAAGGCAGTCCGTGCAGCTGTTCATCCTCTCGAGGAAATACGGCGAGATTGCAGACGCCATTGTCCGCGACCTCCGGCACGGGGTGACCGTCCTGGACGGGGAAGGTTGGTATACCAAGCAACAATGCAAGGTCCTGATGGTTATTATCCGGAAGGCCGACCTCAATCTCTGCCTGCGTTACATCAAGACGATCGACCCTGACGTGTTCATGTCGGTATCTTCCGCGGCCGGCGTCTATGGCCGTGGGTTCGATGCCATCAAGGTCTCGGCCGCCAAGCCGGAGCAAAAACAATAAGATTTATTTTTCGGCCGGATTTTTTTCGGTTTTTACCCCCGTCCGTATTATTCCGGGCGGGGGTATTTGTGTTAAATTTGATTGGATAACCATTCTGATTAATAAATATGACAATATGAAAAAACGTTTGAGATTTCTGGTAATCCTTCCTTTTCTGTGCGGAGGCTTGTTGATGATCCTTGATTCCGCTTTGTTCAGGACGGATCTGCCGGCTGTCCTGGCTTTCGACGTGTTTGCCGTCGACGTCTTTCTGACGATGATGCCGTACCCGGTGGAAGAGGGCTCCGGCCTGGCCGGGAAGCACATCCTTGCACTTACGTCGGTGTCTGCGCTCACGGCGCTGGCAGTGCATTTCCTCCATGGACCCGATGCCGGACTCCGGATTGTCATTTCCGCCGTCTTGTATCTCCTGTACCTGGCGGGGTTCCTTCTCAAGGTCAGGACGGAAAGGAAGAAAATGCCGGTCATGGAATCCTACTCACGGACAGTATTCGTGCTGGCCGTCCTTATCCTGCTCGTCGCCTTCATGGAAGGCGGCGTGTATGGCGGAAGGGCGTCATTGTGGGTCGTGATACTCATGTATGTGTCTATGGTGGCATCGGTTGTCTGCCTTTTCCTGTGCGTCCGCGGCGACAGGCCACGCAGGGCCGTTCCCGAAGCCGGCATGCAACCGGACGAACCTGCCCTCCCTCCTTATGACGCCATGGACGAAAGGGCCAGGATGGACACCCTCTTCGGCAGGGTAGACGTGCTGATGAAGGAGAAGAAACTGTTTCTGGACGAGGACCTTACCCTTAAAGATATCTCCCTCCAGCTGTCCTGCAACAAAGTCTATGTCTCCAGGGCCATCCTCGACAAGACCGGGCTCAATTTCCGGCAGTACATCAACCGGTACCGGATCGATTATGCCCTGGAAATGCTCGGCAGGAATCCGGATATGAAGGTTTCGGAACTGTCTGGTCTCTGCGGATTCCACTCCCAGCCGACTTTCAACCTTGCCTTCCGGATGAACCAGCACATGACCCCGAGCGAATGGAAACGCGGATTCAGGCGGTCGTGATTCCTTTCCATGAGGAAGGGACCGGGGCGTAAATGTCCAGGGGAGTCTTTTTGACCGGGTGTACGAAGGTGATCCTGCGGGCGTGGAGGCAGATTCCTCCGTCGGGATTCGACCGCGGTGCCCCGTATTTAAGGTCTCCTTTTATATGGCAGCCGGCGTGGGCCAGCTGGCAACGGATCTGATGATGACGTCCGGTGAGCAGGTTGACTTCCAGGAGGGCATAGCTCCTGGTGGTCTGAAGCAGGCGGTAGGTGAGCCGGGCAAGTTTCGCTCCTGGAACCCCTTCCTTTGCTACGAAGCTCTTGTTGATCTTTTCGTTGCGGACGAGCCAGTCGTCAAGCTCTGCTTCCTTTTCAGGAGGGAGGCCGCAGCACAGGGCCCAATAGGTCTTGTGGACCTCTCCTTCCCGGAACATGGCGGACAGCCTCTCCAGGGCTTTTGAAGTCTTGGCCAGGATTATGGCTCCGCTCACGGGCCTGTCAAGCCTGTGCGGTATCCCGAGAAATACTTTCCCGGGTTTGGAATCCCTCTCGGCGATGAGGGCCTTGTATTTGTCAGCGAGGGTTTCGTCGCCGGTCTTGTCCCCTTGGCTGATTTCCCCTGCGGCCTTGTTGACAACCAGCAGATGATTGTCTTCGTAGAGGATCCTGGACTCCAGGTCCTGACGCTCCGAGGAAGTTAGGATTCTGTATTCGCCTCCGGCCATGTCATGTGTTTGAGTGATGCAAAAATAGCAATAAAAGGCGGATTCCCTGCCATTTTGTCAGAAAAAGAGAATGGCACAAAGTTGGATGTTCGCAGGTTGTCCCGGAAGAAGGATTCCGGGGTGAACTGATAATTGATAAAAAGTTAACGATATGGGTAAAATTATTGGAATCGACTTGGGTACCACCAATTCGTGCGTAGCCGTGATGGAAGGCAACCAGCCTACCGTCATCATCAACAATGAGGGAGAAAGGACGACCCCTTCCGTAGTGGCTTTTACCGACGGAGGCGAGAGGAAGATTGGAAACCCTGCAAAGCGTCAGGCCATCACCAATCCCCAGAAAACCGTATTCTCCATCAAGAGGTTCATGGGTGAGACCTATGACCAGGTAAATAAAGAGATCGCCCGCGTGCCCTATAAGGTCGCCAGGGGCGAAAACAACACTCCGAGGGTGGACATTGACGGACGTCTGTACACTCCTCAGGAAATATCTGCAATGATTCTCCAGAAGATGAAGAAAACCGCGGAGGACTATCTCAGGCAGGATGTCACGGAGGCCGTGATCACCGTCCCCGCATATTTCTCCGATTCCCAGAGGCAGGCCACCAAGGAGGCCGGAAAGATCGCCGGACTGGATGTGAAGAGGATCATCAACGAGCCGACCGCAGCGGCCCTTGCCTATGGCCTTGACAAGAAGAACAAGGACATGAAGGTCGCGGTTTACGACCTTGGCGGCGGTACCTTCGATATCTCCATACTCGAGCTTGGCGGAGGCGTGTTCGAAGTCAAGTCCACCAACGGCGACACCCACCTCGGAGGAGACGACTTCGACCAGGTCATCATCGACTGGCTTGCCGGAGAATTCGCTTCGGAGAACGGCGGAATAGACCTCAAGAAGGACCCTATGGCCCTCCAGAGGCTGAAGGAAGCTGCCGAGAAGGCGAAGATCGAGCTTTCCAGCCAGACCTCTTCCGAAATCAACCTTCCTTACATCATGCCTGTGGACGGCGTGCCCAAGCATCTTGTCAAGACCCTTACCAGGGCCAGGTTCGAGCAGCTCTGCGACAGCCTCTTCCAGAAGACCATCGAGCCTTGCCGCCAGGCCCTCGCCGACGCGCATCTGAGCGCTTCCGACATTGACGAGGTACTGCTCGTGGGCGGTTCCACCCGTATACCCAAGATACAGGAGATTGTCAAGGATTTCTTCGGCAAGGAGCCCAACAAGAGTGTCAACCCCGACGAGGTGGTCGCTATCGGAGCTTCCATCCAGGGTGGTGTGCTCGCAGGTGACGTGAAGGATGTCCTCCTTCTCGACGTGACCCCTCTTTCCCTCGGTATCGAGACTCTTGGCGGCGTGATGACGAAGCTCATCGAGTCCAATACCACCATCCCTGCCCGCAAGTCCCAGGTGTTCTCAACGGCAGCCGACAACCAGCCTTCCGTCGAGATCAGGGTGCTCCAGGGAGAGCGTCCCATGGCCAAAGACAACAAGCAGATCGGAGTCTTCCATCTTGACGGGATCGCTCCCGCCCCCAGAGGCGTGCCCCAGATCGAGGTTACCTTTGACATCGACGCCAACGGTATCCTGAACGTGTCCGCGAAGGACAAGGCCACCGGCAAGGAGCAGAATATTCGTATCGAGGCATCCTCCGGACTCTCCGACGATGAGATCAAGCGCATGCGCGACGAGGCCAAGGCCAACGAGGCTGCCGACAGGGAGGAGAAGGAACGTGTCGACAAGATCAACAATGCGGACGCGCTCTGCTTCCAGACCGAGAAGTTCCTCAAGGAGAACGGTGACAAGATTCCTTCCGACATGAGGGGACCTGTTGACACAGCCCTCTCCGGACTGAAGGATGCGGTGAAGAACCAGAACATCTCCGATATCGACCGCTATACCTCCGACCTGAACAATGCCATGCAGACGGCATATCAGGCGATGGCGGGTCAGGCCGGCCCCCAGGGCCCCCAGGGTCCCCAGCCGGGTCCACAGGACGGCCCCCAGGCTCCTGACGAGCAGTAAGGCATTTACATTTCGAGCCGCTGTGCCCCCGGGCGCGGCGGCTTTTTTTATGTTCCGGCAAATTGGCTATCTTTGTAAGAAAAGTATTGCTGAAAATGAAAAGGATATTATTCATTCTTTGCACTTTTTCCATCCTCCTCGCCTCATGCGGGCGTAAGCCGGCCGCGGAAGGGAAGGCTCCGCTTTCCGTCATAATGGAGACCGACCTCGGCAATGACATCGATGATGCCATCGCCCTCGCTTTGCTCTACAAGTATCTTGACGACGGGAAGATACGCCTTCTCGCCATCAATATCAACAAGAACGGAGACGCCCCTGCCGGATATGCCGACATACTCAACACCTGGTACGGATATCCTGACATTCCGGTAGGCATAATCCACGATGGTGCGGAATGTGAGAACGATGCCGAGGTAAATTATGCCAAGGCCGTAGTGCAGATGGCCGGCCCTGACGGGAAACCGCTTTTCGCCGGTTCCGGTGCGGATCCCGCTGCCCGTCCTGAGGCGGTGACCCTCTACAGGAAGATTCTTTCAACTGAGCCGGATTCGTCCGTTACGATCGTGTCGGTTGGTTTCTCGACAAACCTTGCGCGGCTTCTGGATTCCCCGGCGGATGAATATTCTCCGCTGTCAGGAGAAGAGCTGGTCGCCAAGAAGGTCAGGCTTCTCGTGACCATGGCCGGGCGTTTCGACGGCACCGATCACCATGAGTACAATGTGATCAAGGACATTCCCGCCGCCCAGGCTGTATTCGGAAGATGGCCGACCCCGGTGGTCACTTCACCCTTCGAGCTCGGTATCCGTGTCGAGTATCCGGGGGAGAGCATAGCCGATGATTTCACCTGGACAGACCGACATCCCGTCGTTGAAGCGTACAAAGCCTACTTGCCCATGCCTTACGACCGGCCTTCTTGGGATCCTACGGCCGTGCTTTATGCAGTTGAAGGCGGGGATTGGTTCGGTATCTCCGCGCCCGGCAGGATCGAGGTCTCGGATGAAGGATCGACTTATTTCACAGAAGACCCTTCCGGGCGGCACCGCTATCTTTCCGTTTCAGAC
>CACXFP010000078.1 GCA_902766985.1 uncultured Bacteroidia bacterium
CTCGCCGGTATTTGCAAGGGCGAGGGCGAAAAGGCCTTTGGGTTGTCCTTTGAACATAATCTGTCGATTTAGGAATATTGATTTGTAATAGTCTGCATGCGTTTTTTACGATTCCACAAATATAATAAATCAATTGGAGTTCTTAAAAAACATGTTAATTTTGCAGATGGACAAAGAACGGGAATGGGAACAGGCGTGAAACTTATGAGAGGTGTGCTGAAGCTGCTTTCGCTCCAGCCTCTCAAGATGCATTATTTCTGGTCCGGCCTTTTCAAATCCGTGATGAAACTGACGCGCTACCGCAGGGATGTCGTGATGACCAATCTGTCGCGCTCTTTCCCGGAGAAGAAATACAAGGAGATATCCGCCCTGGCCGACCGTTTCTATTCCAACCTCGCAGACATCCTGGTCGAGGCTGTCTTTTTCTGCCGCGGAAACAATGAAGTCCTTCGTGCCTCACATCTTGTGGAGATGGACAATCCGCAGCTGCTCAATGAGATGTTCGAATCCTGCCCGGGAGTCGTCCTGCTCGATTCCCACTGCGGCAACTGGGAGCTTACGGGAGGAGTGCTGAACTATTATTATTCAGATGTTCCGGCCTCTTTCAACGAGCAGACGTTCACAGTGGTGTACAAGAAGGTCAGCAGCCCGTTTTGGGGAAAGATAATGGAGGATGTCAGGTGCGCGCAGATTTCGGACAGGGACAACTGTTATGTTGAGTCGCGGAATATCCTTCGTTATATGCTCGGGAGGAAGGGAGAGAGGCACATATATGTTTTTCCCAACGACCAGGCGCCGTATAGGGGAGCAAGGCCCCACCCCATCGGAAAATTCATGAACCAGGAGACCATGTCGATGGAAGGAGGGGTGAACGTGGCCGTCAAGATGGGGTTCGGGGTGGCCTACATGAATCTTGACCGTGAGTCCAGGGGACATTACCGCTGGAGGGTGGAGAAAATCTGCGATGACGCTTCCGCCCTTACTCCGGATGTAATAACCCGCCGGTACTACGACCTTCTCGAAGCCGACATCCGCCGCAACCCTTCCAATTATCTCTGGTCTCACAAGCGCTGGAAGGCATGATTGCCGTTATGGCGGAGGTCAGCCTTCCCCCGTCTAGTTGATAATTGAAAATAAAAGATTATCTTTGAAAGAATAATGGATAGTTATTTAGAGCGCCTGAAGTATGAATAGTTTGAAAATCAGTTTTTTGACAGCGGCGGTGTTCGCTATGGCCATTCCTGTGGGCCTGGGAGCCCAGGATTATCAGGGTCCCGATCCTGTCGGAACACTGTCCTACGCCCTTCCCCAGACCACTCTTACTTTCGAGGTGACGGCCCAGAGGGAACAGTTTTACGCAGGTCCCTATGCAAAATATGCGAAGAAATATCTCGGTGTTGACGCCCGCCTTCAGAACGAATCAACGTGCAGGATCAAGGAGATCAGGATGACTCCTTATGTCGAAGCGGACCAGAGCCGCCGGTTCGTGGTCACTCCGGGTTCCGGGTCATCTTCTTTCCTCCAGCTGTCCGCGCAGGGACTGATCGCTGTCGGGGACGGTAATTTCGGAAAGGGATCTTTCTGGAGGTTCTCAACCCCGGGACAGGCTGATTTCTCCGGCAAGGGAGTGAACTCCAACCTTACCTCGGAGTCTGCTACCCTGTATCGGAACGTCAAGAACCAGAGCGCATTCAATACCGTAGCCATACAGCAGGACATGGTGGTTGAGAAACCCCTCGAGCAAAGGGCCCAGGAAGCGGCTGAAACCATAATCCAGCTTCGCCGGAAGAAGATCGACATCGTGACGGGAAATACCGACGCCACCTTCAGCGGGGAGGCCCTCGGTGCTGCCCTTACCGAGATAGACAGGATGGAGAAAGAGTACCTGAGCCTCTTCATCGGTTACAGTGACATTCAGGACCAGACCATGAAGTTCGATGTGGTTCCGACTCCCTCCAATAAGAATCAGGTTTACGTGGCCTTCCGTGTCTCCGATGCAGAGGGGCTGGTGGCTTCCGACAACATGTCCGGCAAGCCCTATCTACTTGAACTCAAGCCGCAGGCCGTCTCCAATGCCGAGGGAGAGGCCAGGGCGGTGAAGGGTTCATATGCCGTTTACCGGATCCCAGCAATCTGTGCGGCAAGGCTCACCGACGGAGTGAACGTGATCCTTCAGGACAGGATTCCCGTATACCAGCTCGGATCCGAGAGCACATTCAACCTTGCAGGAAAATAACCTTAACATACACATAATTATGACAATCAAAGATTTACAGCCGCAGAACGTCTGGACCAACTTCTATCATCTTACCCAGTGCCCCCGCCCCTCCAAGCATGAGGAGATCGTGAGGAAGTTCCTGCTCGGATGGGCGAAGGAACGCGGAATCGAGGCCTGGGAGGACGAGACAGGGAATGTCATCATGAAGGCTCCGGCCACTCCCGGATATGAAAACCGCCGCGGTGTCATCCTCCAGGCCCATATGGACATGGTTCCCCAGAAGACTGCCGACAAGGTGCACGACTTCAGGAAAGACCCCATTGAAACCGTCATCGAAGGAGACTGGGTAGGAGCCAACGGCACCACCCTCGGAGCCGACGACGGCATCGGAGTTGCCCTCGCAATGTCAGTCCTTGAAGATAAAACTCTTGAGCACGGCCCCATAGAGGTCCTGATCACCTACGATGAAGAGACCGGAATGACCGGCGCCGAGAACCTCAGTCCCGGAATATTCGAAGGAGACATCCTCCTGAACCTCGACTCCGAAGATGAGGGTGAACTTTGCATCGGCTGCGCCGGCGGCCTCGACGGCTCTGCTGATTTCTCTTACCGGAAATACAAGACTCCCGCCGGACAAGTGGCCTACAGATACGAAGTGAAGGGCCTTCAGGGCGGACATTCCGGCATGGATATCAGCCTCTACAGGGCCAATGCCAACAGGGTGATGGTACGAGTGCTCCTTCCCCTGCTTGAAAAATACGGAGTGCTGGTGGCTTCCATGAACGGAGGCAGCCTCCGCAACGCCATACCTTTCGAGGCTTGCGCCGAAATCATCGTTCCCGAGGGCAAGGCCACTGACGTTGAAAAGGTAGTCGCTGCCATCGATGAGGAAATAAGGGCTGAATTCCAGGATACCGACCCAGGAATCGAGTTCCATTTCGACAGGCTGCCCGAAGTCCCCGGCTACTGCATCCCCAAGGATGTGACCCTCAGGGCCGTGAAGGCAATCTTCGCCTGCCCTACCGGAGTCATCCGCATGAGCAGCGCCTTCGAGGGGCTCACCGAAACTTCCACCAACCTTGCCATCGTACGCTCGGGACACGGCCACATAGTGGTCCACTCGCTGATGCGCAGTGCGGTCAACTCGGCCAAGCAGGCCCTTGCCGACCGTATGAGGTGCGTGTTTGAGCTCGCAGGAGCCAAATTCATCACCACCGGCGGATACAGCGGCTGGACACCCAAGCCTGACACTCCTGTGTATAAGCTCATTACTGATGTTTGGAAGGACATTTCCGGCCAG
>CACXFP010000079.1 GCA_902766985.1 uncultured Bacteroidia bacterium
AGATCGCTGCAGTAGGTTTCCCGTATGACCCTGCGACTTGGCAGTACCGGCATCGGCATAAGCGAGCATTGCGGCCGTAAGGCCGTGTGTCTGGGAGCGCTGCCGATGCCGGTACTGTTGTGTGGTGATTGGCGTCAGAGGATGCTGCAGAGCCAGTAGTAGATAAGGAGGATGCGGCGGCGCAGGACAGGATAGTCAAGGGTTTCCGTCGTGTCGGTCTGCCTGTTCGTGTTCATGGTAATGCCCGATGTGAACAGGACTGTGCGGATGGAAGGGTAATCCAGGAAAAACTTCTGGTCTCCTATATGGCGGTAGAAAGCCCTGGTAAAATCCGCGCTCCCGAAATAGTCGAAGCAGAGGTCCAGTCCCAGGCCGGGATTGTAGTTGGCGGTGATCAGCTGCGAGACCAGCTGGCGTCCGCTGAGCATCAGCAGGTAATCTTCCCTGAGTGATTTTGAAGGAGGGTTGGAACTGCCCAGAATGTCGAGGTTGACCATGGTCTCGATATCCTTCATGTAGATGTATTTCCCCGTAACCGGATCCTTCAGGTTCCCGAGGTTGAGCTGGGAAACCAGCTTTTTCGCCCCTGCATTGTTCCTCACTGTGCCGTCGAAGGCGACGAAGATCACGCTCTTTCCGAATCTGCGCCCCAGATCCTTCATCCTCTCCAGCATGTCTGCGAGGGAAAGCAAGGCCACGACTCCGGAAGCGTTGCTGTCAGCTCCAGGATACCAGTTGTCCTTGATGACCCCGAAGTTGTCATAGTGGGCTGCTATGATGATATACTTTGCGTCCGGACCACTGTTCTCCCCCGGATAGAACCCGATGATATTGTGCCCTGCCAGCCCGTCCACACGGAAACTCTGGCTCCATTTGCCCCCGAAGGGCATGAGTCCTGCCTGCTCCATCCTCCTGGCAATCCAGAACCCGGCTTCGACATTCCCCGGTGTCCCTATTCCGCGGCCCTGGCACAGGGAATCGCAGAGGAACTCGACCCCGCTGCGAAGCCTCTCCTCGGTTACCACTGTCTCGGCATTGCGAAGCATCGGCTTCGGATTCCTGTTCTGGGCCGAGCCTTCTGGTATGAAGATTGCCATAAAACCGGTCCAGAGAAGGAAAACGGTTATTTTTCGGGGTAAGTTCACAGCTATAGTCTTTCTTTTTGGCTATCTTTGCATGATACCGGCCTCAAAAGTAGGAATTTTGCCCCGTTTTCCGAAATTTTTATGAGAAGACTGATCACCATAGCTGTGCTGGCCCTTGCTTCTGCCCTCTGCACCTGGGGGCAGTACGACAGGGATGTCTTCTATTACAGGGGCCGCCAGGCCCTGTCCGACGGGAAATTCTCCGAGGCTATCAGCAATTTCAATATCCTCGCGAGGCTTGATACCACCGATTATTGGACCTTCTTCTTCAGGGGTATCGCCAAATACAACCTGGGAGACGTCCGCGGGGCATACAACGACTTTGACCGTTCAGTCCGCATCAATCCCGTTTTCACCAACGGCTACCACTACAGGGGAATCACCCAGAGCCGCTTCTCCCATTACGACGAAGCCCTTGCCGACATCCAGAAGGCCATGGATCTCAGGCCTAGCCTCGAAGGCCTGTATTTCAGCAGGGGAGTGACCTATTTCCTTGCCCAGCAGTTCGACAAATCGGTAGAAGACTTCAATGTCTACATCAAGAAGGAGCCCAAGGACCCGGCGGCCTACCTCAACAGGGGAGCGGCGAAACTTTTCCTGAAGGACACTGTAAAGGCCTTGGAGGATTACAACAAAGCCATAAAACTGGACCCGTTCGAGCCGGAGGGCTATGTCCGGAGGGGGAGGGTGTACGCCCTGAAGAAGGATTACAAGGAGGCTATCGCGGACATGGACCAGGCGGTAAAGCTCGACTCGACCAATACCTTCGCGTATTTCAACCGCGCCCTGATGTATTATGAACTCAAGGATTACAACTCCGCCATGGCGGACCTGAACAGGGTGCTGAGGGAAGAACCCGGAAATGCGTTGACGCTCTACAACAGGAGCCTTATCCTGGCCCAGGTGGGTGATTTCGAGGCAGCCCTTGAAGACATGGACAGGGTGATCAACATCAATCCCAACAATGTCCTGGCCTATTACAACAGGGCTTCGTATTTCGTGCAGATGGAAAGATGGCTCGACGCCCTGGACGATTACGACAAGGCCATATCCCTTTATCCCGACTTCGCCAAGGCCTACATGAACAGGTCTTACGTGAAGAATATGATGGGGATGCTCAAGTCTTCGAAGCAGGACTATGAGATAGCCAGGCAGAAGGTGCAGGAATACAGGGCGAAGAATGCGGCGGCAGAAGGTTCGTTCGCCGACACCACGAAAAAATACAATTCGCTGCTTTCCCTTGATGCCGACTTCGCCAAGAAAGACTTTGACAACGAACTGCTGCAGCACAGGGATATAGACATCAGGCTCAGGCCCCTTTACAAGTTCCGCCTGACCAGGGTAAAGGACAATACCCGTTACGCCCTCAGCCGCAAGTATGAGAATATCCTGATTGACAAATTCATATCGGAGTCGCCCGTTCCCGTGGTCATCTCCAATGCGGATTCCGTCGCGACGCTCAGCGTGAACAGCCTGGATGCCGCCCTGTACGGAGATTCCCGAACCTCCGCCGGCGACCCGAATGCCGTTTCATCGGCTGAAAAGCTCTTCCTCAGGGGCTTGTACGACCTTCAGAACAAGCAGTACTCCTCTGCCCTCAATTACTTCAACTCCGCCCTTTCACAGGCCGATTCCACATCGCTCGACGGCTACTACAAGGCCTTCTATTATATGAACCGAGGTGTCCTCAGGGCCGAGATGATAGACTTCATATCTTCGATAGAGAGCAACGTCCAGACCCTCACCATGGACGACAAAGGCACGACGAGGGCCAGGGTGACGGACCAGGTGACGAGGACTTACGACTATTCGGATGCGATAGCCGACATGATCCTTTCTGCCAGGATAGTCGGGGATATCCCCTATACATATTTCAATCTCGGGAACCTGAACTGCCTCTCTTCGAACCTGGTGGATGCGATACAGAACTACGACAGGGCAATCAGCCTGTGGCCCGGATTCGCTGATGCGTATTTCAACCGAGGTCTTGTGCTCATATACCTGAAAGATAAGGAGAAAGGTTGCATAGACCTTTCCCGTGCCGGAGAGTTGGGAGTGCCGGATTCATACAGCGTGATCCATAAGTATTGCGAGGAGGACAGCAACAGGTGATAAGGTTCATGAGTTTTTCCAGCGGGAGTTGCGGCAACTCCTATTTCCTTGCCTGGCAGCCGGACGGGTGCGAGGACGGAATCCTCTCTTCTCCATCCCGCCCTTCAGGGATACTTATCGATGCAGGAGTGAGCCCGAGGAGGCTGAAACGGGAACTTGGCAATGCCGGCGCCGGTTTTTCCGACATCTCTGCCGTCCTGGTGTCGCATGACCACATGGACCATATGCGTTTCCTGGGCTCCTATTGCAAGAGGCTTGCCTTCCCGGTGTATTCGTCCGCCGTTGTCGCGGTCGCACTGAGGAACCATCCTTTCACGTCGCAGTTTTTCCCCTCATGCGGCAGGGCTCTGGAAGAAGGGGAGTGGAATCGGATACCGCTTGTCGGAAGTGACGTGGCCGCCGAGGTGCGGTATTTCGTCGTTCCTCATGATGCCACCCAGACGGTCGGTTTCGCCATCCTGATCGACGGGCACCGTTTCGTAATCATAACTGACTGCGGCAGGATGACTTCGGAGGCGCTGGAGTTCGCTTCCAAGGCGGATACCCTTGTTATAGAATCGAATTATGATTCCGAGATGCTCCGCACAGGACCGTATACGGCCGACCTGAAAAAACGGATATGCGGAGGCCACGGGCACATGAGCAATGACGAGTGCGCGCAGACCCTGGAAACGGTCTGGCATCATGGCCTGAGGAACATTTTCCTCTGCCACCTCAGCGAGAACAACAACACCCCGGAACTTGCGTTCGCCTCGGCTTCAGCGGCCCTGGATAGGGTCGGAGCCACGGAAGAAGTGAAACTGCATACCCTCCCGCGCACCTATCCATCCCCGTTTTTCATACTGTAGTTGACGATTATTCACTATATTTGCATCAGAAATGAATAAACCATCGGTCATCATATCCATTTTCGCCTCCCTTCTGGCAGGGGTCCTTGTTGCCGGAGGACCCGATACGGTGAAGGAGAATCCCCCCGTCAAGAGGATGGTCTCCGACAGCGTGCTGGTTGTGAATACGACGGCCCTCGGGAAGAATATAATAGGCTATTCAGGCATCACACCGGTTGAGATCTATGTAACGAACGGCAAGGTCAGCGAAGTGAAGCCCCTTCCGAACGTCGAGTCTCCGGGGTATTTCTGGAGTGTCATCAAAAGCGGCCTTCTGTCTTCATGGAACGGGCTGACGCCCAAGGAGGGACGGGAGCTCAAGGTCGATGCTGTCAGCGGGGCCACATTCTCGTCCGACGCGATTATCCGTAATGTCCGCGCCGGTCTCAGGTACCTGGATGAGCAGCAGTAGCTAGAAGAGGGTGACGTTCTTTCCTTCTATCTTGTAATTGATGAAGGAGGAAATCTTGAGCAGTTCCATCACCCTGTCAAGCGATTCTGACGAGAAATTTGCCGTGAACCGGTAGTCTTTGATCTTTGGGTTGAGGGAATTGATGCTTACCCCGTACCATCGCTCTATTTTCTTTATCACCTCGTCCATGGGGGTGTTGTCGAAAATGAGGACGCCATCCTTCCATGCGGTATTGTTGTAGATGTTCGCCGTCCGCCTCTCACCGGAGAAACGGGGTCTGGAGCTGTTGGAGGAAGGCGCTTCCCTAAGTTTTACCTCGTCCAGGGGCTTTACTTCGATTTCCTGGTGGGAGGTGTCTTCCAGCAGGGTGACATGGCCGGATATCAGGGTGAGTTTCAATTCCTCATCGTTGTCGTAGGCGGAGAGGTTGAAGGTCGTGCCTGTAATCTTGGCGGTGAATCCCTTGGCCGTTTTGATGTACATGGGCCACTCGGGATTCGACCTGACGTCGAAGTATCCTTCCCCGATCAGGGTTACCTCCCTCTTGTCGCTGTCAAAGACCGTGGGACAGATCAGGGTGGTGGCGCTGTTGAGCCATACCACGGAGCTGTCGGGGAGCATGACCTTCCCTTTCACGCCGGTATTGACCTTATATTCCACCATGCCGGGGTTCTGTCCATTCCTGCGGATCACCCCTTCATAGAACTCCGAATAGGCCTTGAGGTCTTTTTGCTGTGAAGCGTAGGCCCAGAGCCCCAGAGCGGCGACCGGCAGCAGCAAGGCTGCGGCTATCCTCGTCACCACGGTGCGGAAACCGGTTTTCCCTTTCTTTTCGATGGTTATGTCCGGCATTGTGCTGAAGACACGTGAAGCCTTGATCTCGGCATAGAGCCGGGAATTCTCCTTTGAGGAGTGTATCCACTTCAGTACTTCCTTCCTCTCCCTCTTGCCCAGTTTCCCGTCTATATAGTCATATAAAAGATTGTCATTCATCTGTTTGTCAGGTTTTATAGTGACGTCAGCATAACCGTCAGAAGCAGTAGCAGGGCGCTCGTATAATGCGCCAGGCCGGTGCGGAACCGCTTGAGGGCTATTGAAATGTAGTATTCGACCATTTTTACCGATATGTTCATCTTTTCGGCGATTTCCTTGTAGGTGAGCCCGTCGATCCTGCTGAGACGGAAGGTGGTGACCACCTTGTCGGGCAGGGTCAGATAGATCCGGTCTATCATTCTATGCAGTTCCAGGGCCTCTATCTTTTCCGTAACGCTTTCATGGTTCAGGGCCTGGAGATTTACGAGGGCCTCCTGTCCGGCCAGGGTGTTGGCCTTGGCCCGGGCCGTATCCCTCAGGAGATTGAGGGTCTTGTTCCTGGCAATGGTATAGAGATATGTCCTGATGCTGTAGTTGGGGTCCAGCCTTTCCCTCGTCTGCCACACCGACATGAAACTCTCCTGCGCAATGTCCTCGGCGAGGGCATTGTCATATCCCAGGTATCTTTTTACGAAGTGGAGGACGTTGTAGTATTCGACCCTGTAGAAAGAGTCGAAGATGTCTCTTGAGCCGTCCCTGATCGCTTCGGTTATTTCCTTTCCCGGAATGGAATTCATCTTCTGTGGTTTGTACCGCTAAGATAACCCTTTTTTCTGAAATTGGAAAGTATAAAAAGGCCGGAGGA
>CACXFP010000080.1 GCA_902766985.1 uncultured Bacteroidia bacterium
GACATGAAAGTATCCCAGTCGATCTTGAGCCTGGAGGGCAGGAAGCCAAGATACTTCCTCAACATCCCTTCCTCAAAGGCATCGTGTCCGGCAGGAACTGGGGTATGGGTGGTGAAGAGCGAAGAGGACCTTACCACCTCCAGAGCCTCGTCGAAATCGAGGTTCTCATTTTCTATATACTCGCGGAGCCTTTCAAGACCGGTGAACGCGGCATGGCCCTCGTTGTAATGATAGACGGTAGGATTGACGCCGAGTTTGCGGAGAGCCCTCAGGCCGCCGATTCCAAGGAGGATTTCCTGCTTGAGGCGGTTCTCCCAATCTCCGCCATAGAGGTGATAGGTCACCTGGCGGTCTTCGTCGCTGTTTGCCTCATAATCGGTATCGAGGAGATACAGGTCAGTCCTGCCTACGGCGACCTTCCAGATACGGGCGGTCAGGTTCCTGCCGGGGAAGGCGACGCTGGTTGTCATCCACTCCCCATTGGCATCCAGGACGGGTTCGGCGGGAATCTTCAGGAAATCCTGCGCGTCATAGCGTGCCACCTGGTCTCCCTGGGCGGAAAGGGCCTGGGTAAAATAACCGTACCTGTAAAGGAGGCCCACCGCGGTGAGGTTTACGTTCATGTCGGAAGTCTCCTTGAGGTAATCCCCGGCGAGTATTCCGAGACCTCCGGAATAGATCTTGAGGGAAGAGTCGAGGCCGTATTCCATGCAGAAATAGCCAATGGAAGGCTCCGTCCTTTCAGATTTCAGCGACATGTAGCTGCGGAATTCCTCCATGACCTTGTCGTATTCCGCGACAAAGGCCTTGTCAGCGGCCAGTTCCTTGAACCTCTTGATGCTCACGGTGTCTATGGCCGCCATTGGATTATGGCCGCTGGTATGCCAGATTTCCGGGTCTATGGACCTGAAAAGGGCCTTTGCGTTCTCGTTCCAGCACCACCAGAGGTTTTTGGAAAGTTCCTCGAGACCTGAGAGGCGGGAAGGAAGGTGACGCGTCACCATGACGCTTTTCCATGAGGGGGAATTGACTTCTATCTGTTCGTAACCCATTTGCTTAGATTCTATTGTCTTTGAATAGTGCTCGGCGTTTGCCGAAACCTTGTCCAGCGCCGTGGCATAAGCCCTGGCATAATATGTTATCTGGTTTTCCCAAAGGGCGATGCTCGCAACGTCCCGGGCGTTCGCCATGTATTCCTTTCTCTGCGAGGAATCAAGGGAGGCTATTTCCAGTATCCTGTCCGCCACGCCGTCCACAACTTCGAAATAGTTGGAGTCGGACCTCGGGAGGACGGTGATTCCGGGATGGGCGCCCTTGTAGTGGTCCCCTACCCATGTTCCGAATCCGGAGAGGGTGGTAGTGAGGGTCGGGACGCTGAATGCGAGACTCTCCAGGGGGGTATAGCCCCAAGGCTCGTAATAGGAAGGGAACACTCCAAGGTCGAGTCCGACCAGGAGGTCATAATACTTCATGTTGAGGACACCGTCCGAGCCTGTGAGGTATGAGGGTATGAAATACACCTTCACCTTGTCGCCGGGACTGTTCAGGAGTCCGAGTTCCGACATCCTGCGGGTAAGGACATCTCCTTCGGGATCCATCAGATAATGGGAAACCCGGGTGGTATATCCTTCCTCTCCCTGGCCCTCCATCTTCGCCACAAGCCTCTTGTCCGGTCCGTTGTGTCCGGACGGTATCATGATGAATGCATGGATGGGGGCCCCGGAATATCCGGAACGCTTTACCTTGTCAAGGGCATCAAGGAATACGTCGAGCCCCTTGTTCCTGTACTCGTACCGGCCTCCTATGCCGAGAAGGACTGCGTTTTCGGGAACCTCCTCTCCGGACATCGCCGTCGCAACCTCGACAAGCCTCTTCCTGGCAGCGGAACGGAGAGCGGCATAACTCTCGGGCGTGGCCGGCGTGAAACTGTTCTCGAATCCGTTGGGGGTTACGATATCTACCTTGCGGCCAAGGAAACGTTCGCACTCCCGGGCGGTGATGTCGCTGACCGTCGTGAAGACATCCGCATTCTTCGCGGACATCTTTTCCAGGGAATGGCGGGCGGTGACATTGAACTCCTTGGCCATGGCGTCGGCATCGAAGCTGTCCAGCTTGTCATAGAGGGGAAGGTTGTTCCCTGCCAGGCAACGCCCCATCACGGTAGCATGGGTGGTGAAGACTGTCGCGACGGGAATCTTCGAAGCCTTTACATAGAGAAGTCCGGCACCCGTCTGCCACTCATGGAACTGGGCGACCACCTTGTCGGAAGCGGTGAGGTTGAACTTGTAGAAGCTCTCTATGACCTTGCCGGCGGCATATCCGAAAAGGGCGTTCTCCTTATAGTCCCAGTCCCCGGAAATGGAATCCACCCTGAACAACTTCCAATACTCGGTGAGGATCTCGTTCTGCTTCGTAATGAATTGCCTGAAGTCCACAAGGATCGCTATCGGGGAGCCGGGGACGTTCCAGTGCCCGACCCTGACCCTGAGTCCCTCGGCGGCCGCAGCAGCCTTCCAGGGCCTGAAAAGGAGCGGATCCTCGCTGAAATCGGGATTGGCATCGGTGTCCATCCAGACATCGGGCCCCACGAGGATATGGTGCCTGTGAAGTTTTTCCTTGAGAAAAAGCGACTTTGTCGCAATTACCGTGTATATTCCTCCAACCTTATTGCATACTTCCCAGCTTACTTCAAAGAGGTAGCCGGGCAGATTAAGTCCGTTTGTCATCTGTTGTCCCGCTTGC
>CACXFP010000081.1 GCA_902766985.1 uncultured Bacteroidia bacterium
GAAGTCCGGACACCCGAGTTCCTCCAGCCTCTGCGCAACGATCAGCGCCACCGTCCCGGTCCCGGTCCCCACATCCAGTACCCTTCTTGTATCTTTCCCTAGCGGCACCGCCGCCCCCAGAAGCACCCCGTCGGAATTCACCTTCATCGGGGACGCCTCGTTTACTACTTCGAATCTTTTAAAACGGAATACCTCCATCACACTGCCGGTGTCAGACCGGATTCCTCCTTGGGGACGAAGAGTCCGTCCTTCATATAAAGGACCCTGTCGCACATTTCAGCGAGGGATGGATCATGGGTAACTATGATGATGGTCTGGCCGTACTTGTCCCTAAGGGAAAAGAAAAGGCTATGGAGATCGGCCTTGCTGGCGCTGTCGAGGTTCCCGGATGGCTCGTCAGCAAACAGGATGGCAGGGGAATTGACGAGGGCCCTGGCAATGGCGACCCGCTGCTGCTCGCCCCCTGAAAGTTCGGAAGGCTTGTGGCCAAGCCTTCCGCCCAGGCCGAGGTCTTCCAACAGGGCCTTTGCCCTGGGCCGGGCTTCACGGTCAGGTTTCCCCGCTATATATGCAGGAATCATCACATTCTCCAGTGAAGTAAACTCTGGAAGGAGGTGATGGAACTGGAAAACGAAGCCTATCCGGGTGTTACGGAAGGCGGATATGGTTTTCCTGTCCATACGGAGGATGTCTTTCCCTTCGATCTCAAGGCTTCCGGAATCGGGAGAGGACAGGGTACCCAGGATCTGGAGGAGGGTGGACTTCCCCGCCCCGGAGGCGCCCATTATGGAAACCACTTCCGACTTCCCAGCCTGGAAATCAATCCCTTTCAGCACCTTGAGGGCGCCGAATGACTTCTCTATCCCTTTCGCCTGGATAATCATCGCTTGTTTCCAATTAAATCACTATATTTGCAGTCCTTTCCACAAGAAGGGACCGGGGTGTGGCGCAGTTGGCTAGCGCATCTGGTTTGGGACCAGAGGGTCGAGTGTTCGAGTCACTTCACCCCGACAATAAACGAGGCGCCGTACAGGCGCCTTCTTTTTACCCGACCAGCCAGACGAGGACGTGGCGGTCGAAGGTCATGTACTGGAGTTCGAACTCCTCTTCGTAGCCGTCCTTATGGATGAAGGTGGCTTCCAGTTCGCCCTCTTCCTTAACCCTGAAACGCTCCACCTCAATCTGCTCGGCAAAGTCAACCTTATAGGACGAAACCCTCTTGAACACAGCCTCTTTGGTACACCAGTAGATGGCGAGCTGCTCATTCTTCCTGTCCTCATCCAGGTCTTCGAGCTCCTCTTCGGACAAGGCCTTCTTCTCGACCGCTGAGAAATCCCTGTCGAGGGACTCCATGTCGATGCCGACATCCTCATTGTCATCGAGTATGACGGCAACGTACTTGGGAGTGTGGGTTATGCTGATGTTGGTAACGCTGTTCTCGATATAGGGCTTGCCGTTGTCATGGTGGCTGAGATATACCTTCTCGTCAAAAAGGGTGTCGAGAAGGGCCCGAACGGCCAGCCTCTGCTTGCGCAGCGATTCGCTCTTGATGAAAGATATCTCCTCCATCTCATCTGAAGGGATGGAACTGAGTTCTTTCAGCTCCTCCTCCGTCTCGGTAATCTGCCAGACCGCGATAGTCGTCCTGGTGTCTTCGAGTTCTTTTTTGAAATATAGTGCCATAATCCTTAATATCAACTATTTACCTTCCGACGACACACAAAGGGCCACCCCGCGGCGGACTGTTTCCGCCGGGTTATGAAGAACAATATGGTAACAAGTGGCAGACAGGGGATCCTCCGATCGGGGGTCTCCGCCTAAATCATTATTTGATTGGTCAGAACAAGAAGGTTCCATAAAAATCTCCAAAGGTTCGTGAGTGCAAATATAACGATTTTTTCAATTTCAAAGAAAATACTGTGGAATTTGCTATCTTTGCACCACCGAATCGAAATTTGATATTTTAAAATAAAATAACACTAATCATGGGATTTTTGACAAATGACAAACTGACCATCGTCGGAGCTGCCGGCATGATCGGTTCCAACATGGCACAGACAGCCATGATGCTCAAGCTTACACCGAATCTTTGCCTGTATGACGTCTACGAGCCCGGACTCAAGGGAGTGGTCGCCGAGATGAACCACTGCGCCTTCCCCGGAGCAAACATCACCTGGACCACCGACCCTGCAGTCGCCTTCAAGGATGCAAAATATATCATCTCCTCCGGAGGAGCTCCCCGCAAGGCCGGCATGACCCGTGAAGACCTTCTCAAGGGGAACTGCCAGATTGCCGAGGACTTCGGAAAGAATGTCAAGCAGTACTGCCCCGATGTCAAGCATGTCGTTGTCATCTTCAACCCTGCCGACCTTACCGGTCTGGTGGTCCTCCTCCACTCCGGCCTCAAGCCTTCGCAGGTGACCACCCTTGCAGCCCTCGATTCCACCCGTCTCCAGACCGAGCTTGCAGCCCACTTCGGCGTACAGCAGTGCAAGGTGACCGGCGCCCACACCTACGGCGGACACGGGGAGGCCATGGCGGTTTTCGCTTCAGCAGTAAAGATTGACGGCACCCCTCTCGCAGAGAAGGATCTTTCCGCAGAGGAATGGGAGACCATCAAGCATGATACGGTCCAGGGCGGGAGCAAGATCATCGAGCTCCGCGGACGCTCATCCTTCCAGAGTCCTGCATACAATGCGGTCAAGATGATAGAGGCAGCCATGGGCGGTGAGACGTTCACCTGGCCTGCAGGCACATATGTCAATGACGGCAAGTTCCAGAATGTCATGATGGCCATGCCTACCGTCATCGACGCCACCGGAGTTCACTTCACCGAGCCCGAAGGCACTCCCGAAGAACTCGCTGGCCTCCAGGCATCCTATGAGCATCTCTGCAAGATGCGCGACGAGATCGTGGAACTCGGCATCGTTCCTCCCGTAAAGGACTGGAAGACCGTCAACCCCAATCTGTAAGGCAGGAAACCTTAAAGGAATTAAGAGCGGCGAACCGGAAAAACGGTCCGCCGCTTTTATTTACGGCCTGAGCCAGGATTCAGGATTTTGGGGAGTACGGCCGGACCAGATCTGGAAATGGAACAGGGTTTCCCCGCCGATGGTATCGACCATGCCCAGCACCTGGCCGAGCTTGACTTTGTCTCCTACCTTGACGGACACCGTTCCGAGCTTGCAATAGAAGGTGAAGTAGCTGCCGTGCTGCACAAGGACGCAGTGATTGTAGCCAGGCATGACCACTATCTGCTTGACCACCCCTCCGAAAACGGCCTTGACTGAAGTATTCGGACTTACTGCGAGGGTTACCCCGTTGTTATACGGAAGCTTCACGTTCTTGAACACCGGATGGTAATTCTGTCCGAAATGCTCGGTGACGGGGCCGTCAGCAGGCCAAGGCAGTTTGCCCTTGTTGGCCTCGAATTCCCCTGCGAGCTTATAATCTATTTCGGTTTTCGGCTTCGACGCCGTTGCCGTTCCCTTCTTGCCCTTCGCAGGAGCGGGAGCGGCCGTAGCCTCCGCAATGATCCTGGCAATCTCTTTGTTGAGGGCCTCGACCTGACGGCGTTTTTCGGCTATCTGCTTCTCATATTTTTTCTTGTCCCTGTTCAGCTGGTTCACTATCACCCTGGAATCCTTCTCGTCGCTCTGGAGCTGGTTCATCAAGGCAAGGTTCCTGTTCCTCTCGGTAACGGCCTTCTGCCGAAGCTCTTCAAGGGCGGCCGATTCCTCATCAAGCTTAGCCCTGGTTTCCTTGATCTTCTCCGCCTGACGGTTCATTTCCGAAGAGATGTTTTTCAGATATCCGTACCTCCTGATAGCCTGGCCTACATTGTCGCTGGCAAGTATGTACATGTACCAGATCCTCGAGTCCCTGTTCTTGTACGCGCTTCGCACGAGACGGGAATAATAAAGGGTAAGGGTATCGAGACGGGCCTGTATCCTCTCTATTTCCTGACGTTTTGCTGAAATCTTCGAATTAAGGTCGGCAACTTCTTTGTTGCCCTGGTTCACGAGTTCCCTGCGGTTGGAAATCTTTTTCCGGATCAAGCTGAGGTCCGAGAGAGCCGCCGAGCTCTTTTTGGCGTTGTCCCTCAGCTGCCTGTCCAGGATCTTTATCTCATTTTCCAGACGGCTGCGCCTCTGCTCCTGGGTCTTGGTATTCTGCGACATGGCCAGGGGACAACTGCAGGCAAGCAGGGCAAAGGCAACGATATATCCGTGAAACAATCTCATTTCCCTTCCTTTTCCTTGTCCTGGGCCATCTTCGAATACACCTTGGCGAGATCCGTCTCCCCAAGGGCCTCGAGCACGATGGAATAGTGCTTGAGGACCACGGAGCTTTCCTTTCCTCCATATAGCATGGCATGCTTGAAAAGCGGTTTTGCTTCAGCATCCTTTCCCATCAGGTGCAGGATCCACGCATAGGTATCCAGATATGTGGGATTGTCGGGCTCCTTCTCTACCGTCCTCCGGCTCATCTGCGCCGCTTTCTTGAGGCTCTTGCCCTGCAGGCTCAGGTAATAGGCATAATTGTTCAGGACAGGAGCATAGTCCGGATTGAGTTTCAGCACCGCTTCATAACATTTGGACGCGCTCTTGTCGTCCCCGAGTTCATGATACATGTCCCCCATCGTGGACATGGCGGGAATGGTCCTGGACGTGTCCGCACCTGCGATCTCCATTATCTGCCTGCAGCCTTCCAGGATCCCCTTGTAGTCTTTCTTCTGGTAAAGGGCCACGTTCTTCATGTCGATGAACGCCGTCTCTCCGGGGAATGCGGCGCAGGCGCTGTCGCACACGGCGGCCATCGCATCCCAGTCCTTTTCATAATTCAGGAGTTCCACGTATCCTGCGGCTGCACCCTTGCTTCCCGGATGGTCGAGCATGTTCTTCCTCATGGCATGACGGGCCCTGGCATTCCTCCCAGTACGGAAATAGTACACCCCGGCAGACTGGAGGATAATGCTGTCGGAAGGATGGAGGAGGAGACAGTCCTCAACCAGGGTATCCATGCGGCTCCTGTTCTTCTGGATGAAAACGGGATCCATGTGCTGGAGGGCGGAGGAAAGGTACTGGCCCTTGGACGCGGCGGGCACGGTTTCTGAGCCGAAGAAGTCCTTCAGGACTCCGAAATATCCATTGTCATCCCTTCGCATCCTGAAGACTTCCGCCTTTCCGAGCAGGGCGGGCGGGAAGTCGCTTTCCAGAAGAAGGGCTTCGTCATAGTAGGCTATCGCCGACGTGTCCCTGTACTGGGAAATCTCATGGTCGGCCAGCATCGTAAGGACACGGGGAGAGGAAAACTCCTTGTCATAATCCTTGAGGGCGGCAACCGCCTCCTCTTCTCTTCCGAGGCCCCTGAGTATGTCATATCTTGTGACCGCAATGGTTTCGCTCTTGCCCGAGGAAGCCTCTATCTGGTCCATGGCGGAAAGGACCTTCTCGTAATCTTTCTGATAGAGGTAAAGGTTGACCAGGGAATACCAGGCGTCGCTCTTGCGCGGGAAATCCCTCAGTATATCTTCATAAGTGCTGACTGTGAGGTCCGTCTCTCCGGCGGCGGAATAGGCGTATGCCAGGCGTTCACGGTACCAGTAATTGGTTGAATCCAGGGCAACGGCTTTGCGGAGGTATTCCGCCGCCTTCTTGAATTGCCTCATAGAAAGGGAGTTGATGCCTGCATAGTACCAGTAGGCATCCTCTTCCGGGTACCTTTCAGTAAGCGCCGAGAGCTTTGCCGAAGCTTCCTTCGTCCTGCCGTCGTTGATATCCTGGACAGCATCAATGAAAAGGTCGTTGCGGGCCCGGCCCCGCTGTCCGGAAGCCGTGCCCTGCGCCGCTGCATTCCATGAAACCAACAGCAGAAATGCAAGGAAACCCGTTATGTGTCTGCAAAAATCCATATACAGATCAGATTCCTTACAAAAATAGTACAAATCACGAAATTTTGACGAAATTTGCGTAGACGGTTTGAATTATCGGAGTGCCAATGCAACGTTTCGACAAAAAACAGCATCTTAACACTCGTAGGGATTTGAAAAACCAGCCCGGTGAAATGGAAGAGGGTTCCAAATCGGGGCTGAGTGACCTTATTGAGGCGTGCAAACGCTCCGAAAGGTCAGCCCAGCGAAGATTGTACGACTTTCTTTCCCCGAAAATGTTTCCGCTATGCCTCAGGTATATGGGAGACAGGGATTCGGCAGAGGACATCCTCCAGGAGGGGTTTGTGACTCTCTTCACCAAACTGGACAGCTTCACGGGGGAAGGTTCCTTCGAAGGCTGGGCCCGGAAGATCTTTGTCAATACTGCACTCATGTCCCTTCGAAGGACGGACGCCCTGAAACTTTCCGACGACCTTGAAACGGCCTGGGGAGTAAGCAGCGAAAACGAAAGCGCCGTCCAGACGATGGGATACAAGGAACTCATGGGGCTGATTTCACAGCTTCCGGCGGGTTTCCGAACCGTCTTCAACATGTATGTAATTGAAGGTTACTCACATAAAGAGATAGCTGGAATGTTGGGAATCTCGGAAGCCACCTCCCGGTCGCAGCTCCAGAGGGCCAGGATGATGCTGCAGAAGAAGATAAAGGGAAGTTAAGATGACAGAAGACAGGTTCAACGATTTCGACCTTGAAGTGAGGTCGCTTATGGAAAACGCACGGGAGGAAGTCCCTTCCCGCGTGTGGGATTCCATATCCGGCTCTCTTGACAGGATTGAGACCCGCAGGAAAACGGTTTCCCTGTGGTGGAAGCGCACGGCGGCAGGAATCGCCGCCGCAGCCGCCATAGCCGCGGGCGTCTTCTTCACCGGCACTCCGCACAATTCTAACATTCAACATATTACCGAGGGGAAAACCATCGCAGAGACTGTGCAGGACCCTCAAAACAACACAGTTCAGCAAGAAGAACCTTTCCGGATTGTCGAGGCTCCCAAGGGAGGGAAATCCCTTGTCGCCCAGACATTGCCCGAAAGTGATTCAAAACCAGTAAAGACGTTCAAGGCCGAGGGCCCGGAAGCAAAGATTCCGGCCCCGGCTGAAAATGTCTCTTCCATGGAAAAAGACGTCGCTCCGTCAACGGCTCCCGAAAGACAGGGAACCCCGGCCGGAACGGACATCCAAGGGGACGTCCGTAAGCAGACCGGGATTTCCGATGCCGGAGAGGCAGACCCCTTTGCCGCCATGGAATTCCAGGACAGCAGGCGCCGCAAGGCTGGGAAAGTATCCCTCACCGCAGGCAGCAACTTCGAGAGCAACAGCCTCGATGCTTCGGGCATCAGCGTCCGTCGCCGTTTCCTGCCTGCCATCGGCCCCATGAAGACGTCCGTGACTGAACTCAGCGAATCCACTTACGGAATCCCCCTGACCTTCGGCCTCGGAGTGAGGTTCCCGGTCAGTCCCAGGGTATCCATAGGCACCGGATTACAGTATTCTATGCTTTCACGTTCATTCAGAGGTATTTATACCCCATTTGAGAACGGGATACCAGGCCCTGTGGTCACATCGGACATCAACAATTACCAGCACTACATCGGCATTCCCCTGAACGTCTACTGCAATCTTGTGAACGGCCAGTCCGTAATGCTCTATGTTTTCGGCGGAGGCACACTTGAAAAGGGGCTTACCGACAGCTACACCATCAGGCATGAACCTTCCAACATCCATTGGTCCAGGTCCGTCAAGGGTGTCCAGGTATCGGCCGCGATAGGCCTCGGAGTCGAGTTCCGACTCGCGAAAGGTTTCGGCCTCTACATAGATCCCGCACTCAGGTACTATTTCGACTGCAACCAGCCTGAAAGCATCCGCACGAGGCAGAATCTGATGATGAACCTTGACCTGGGCCTGCGTTTCGACATAGGACGATAGTCTTTTCCCAAAAGAAACCTCCCGTTTCCAAAAGAAAGACAAAATATTTATTCCATACCCCCGGAAGAGAAGAAATCCTCTTCCGGCTTTTTTGCTTTTTCACTACCTTGGAAACCCGACAAAGACCTGACATATGAAAACTTCACTCACCTTACTCATCACCGCGGGCGCAATCCTGCCCGCCATGCTCTCCTTCTGCGCAAAGGAACCCGTCCCAGGAAGAGACAGCCAAGAGAACGACGGGACAGAAAGCCCGGCGGCCAATGTCCGTCTCGACACCACCATCATCGTCACCGGGGTCGAATTCCCGGAAGGATACGACTGGAAAAGGGATACCGCCTACGGTACCATCGACTGCAAGATAGTCATGTTCAAAAACTGGGAAAGGGTGATGACCGTCCCCGCCGGGGAGTCGGACCCGGCCTGTGGCGATCCCGACATGCACCGGATCGTGGACGGAAGCCTCTACACAGAGTATTCCTCGCCTCTGGAAACCATCCTGACCCGCGATGGAAAGCTCCTATTCTCCTTTCCCGGAAGGGAGCTCGTCTGCGGCATGGTCACAGACGGGGAAGGACTGTGGATGCTTGGCCAGGACAGGGACGGAAAAGGATTCACCCTCAGGAAGGACGGAAAAGAAATAATGCGTTCGGAGAATGGCATCATCCCCGGCAGGATGGACAGTCCCCTGCTCCCGACGGGAGCTCTGTACAAGGACGGGGACCGGCTGTGTTTTGCCTGGAAGACGGTGGAGATCGTAGGGGTGGCGAAAAAAACCGACTGGCATCTTTACTGCGACGGGGAGGTGACGGACATCCCGTACAGCCAGTCCTCAGGGGAGGTATGTGATATCCGGATGGCCGGGGGCGTCCTATGTATGATAACGGCAAAAAGGGCTTCAGGCAGCCTGACATTGATTGCCGGGGATTCAGTGTATGACCTGAGGGATTCCGAACCGTTCACTACGATCGGCGGCAGGATCATCCCCAGGGAAGGAGGAGTCATGGTAACGGCCGATGTAGTTTCTGAGAAAGGGAAAGCATACTCCTGCCTCTGGGACGGGCAGGAACTGAAAACAAGGGTGAGCGGCAGCAGCGTCACATTCAGCGTATCCGGAGACAAGATCGCAAGCGTCAGCTGTGAAGAAGACGGATCGGTTTACATGGTGAACGGACTTCCTGGGAACCTGCATCCGGGGAAATACACCAGAATGATGTCGCCTTCCTGCCTGTGCACCGCAAGAGAATCAGTCTATCTGGCCCTCACCTCGGACAGGGGAAAGCCCTTCATCGTGAGCTCCGACGGGAAAAAGGAAGTGGACATCAACGGTTACCTTACTTCCATAACGGTCTCAATAACAGAAACCATATTTTAAACAAAGGTTTGCAGAACTCAATATTTTTGTTTAAAGTTGCAATTGGAAACATGAATCCGAATGAGTAAAGTAACTATTATAGATATAGCGGAGGCATTGGGAATCACCCCCTCCACGGTATCAAGAGCCCTTGGAGGGAATCCATACGTAAAAGAATCCACCAGGAAGGCGGTACAAGATAAGGCCAAGGAACTTGGATATGAACGGAATATCATCGCTTCGAACCTCAGGAGCGGCAAGACTTCTACAGTAGGTATCGTCATCCCCAGGATCCACAGGAACTTCTTCAGCATTATCATCAGCGCGGCGGAATCCGTACTGTACGACGCCGGCTATTCGGTGGTGATCTGCCAGTCCCATGAGAAAGAAGAGGATGAGATCCGCGCATTGAAGACTCTCACCGGGAGCCGCGTGGGAGGAATTCTCATTTCCCATTCCTTAAGCACGAAGAGCGGCAAGGGTATCATGGAATCAGTGGGCAGGGACGTCAAACTGGTGCAGTTCGACCGTGTCTTCCATGACATCCCCGGCTCCACCATCACCAACGATGACTCCAACGGAGCCTACAACGCAACCATGCACCTGATCAAAAACGGATACACCCGTATCGGGGCCTTCTCCGGCTATCAGGGTACGGACATCTACATAGAACGTTACGACGGATACAAAAGGGCTCTGGAGCATGCAGGGATCCCGCTAGACGAGAGCATCGTATTCCCGGGTTTCATCGACAGGGAGGCCGGCTATGCCAGCGCGGCCAAAGCCCTGGAAAGAGGTTGCGATGCCTTATACTGCACCGGTGACTATTCTGCTCTCGGAGCAATGGATTACTTAAGGGAAAAAGGCATCTCCATTCCGAAGGAATTCGGACTCGTAGGCACAGCTAATGAGGACTTTACGTCCCTTATCTCCCCTTCCCTGACCTCGACGGAACAGAACCCCAGGGAAATAGGCGAAAAAGCAGCCCTGGCCATAATCAGGCTGATGAGAGGAGAGACCTCCGGGGAGGATATCGTAGTGAAAACCAAACTGATCCCTCGGGAATCCTCCGACAGGAAAGGCTCTCTGCATAAATGAGGACAGGTCCGATAAAATACCTCCTGGCAGCAGCCTTTCTCTGCACGGGAGCTGTTTCCTGCTCCATCTTCAAAAATCCTTCCCGGGCAGACTCCCGGACTGCACCGGTACACATGAAAAAATCCGGTAAAACCGACACGGGCGTACCTTCTCCTGTTCCCGTTAAAAGGACGGAGAAACCGGCATCTCCTGTCCGGCAGAAGACGGAAGGTGAGATATTGGCCGATTCAGTCGTAACCTTTGCAAAAAGCTATCTGGGGGTAAAATACAGGTCCGGAGGCACCACCCGGGCAGGCTTCGACTGCTCCGGCCTGGTATACCTTTCTTTCTCGCATTTCGGTGTCTTCGTCCCCCGCACTTCCTCCAGCCAGTACATGGCCAGCAAACGCATAGACATCTCGGAAATCAGGCCCGGTGACCTTGCCTTTTTCAACGGGAGACACATCGGAAACAATGTGGGTCATGTAGCCATAATCACGGAAACGGACGGCAAGGGCAAGTTCAAGATGATCCACGCGACCGTCCAGCGGGGAGTCATGATCGACAACTTCCCGGAAGGATCGTATTATCCTCCCAGGCTTGTCGGTTTCGGCAGGGTCCTTCCTGAATGACCGGCAACCTATTTCGGCTGTTTGCCTATGTAGGCAAGTATCCCTCCATCGACATAAAGGATGTGGCCGTTGACGAAATCGGAAGCGTCTGAAGCGAGAAAAACCGCAGGTCCCATCAGATCTTCCGGAGTGCCCCAACGGGCGGCAGGGGTCTTGGAGACGATGAAACTGTCGAAAGGATGGCGGCTGCCGTCAGGCTGCCTCTCGCGAAGCGGTGCCGTCTGGGGAGTGGCGATGTATCCCGGTCCGATGGCGTTGCATTGGATGTTGGCTTCTCCGTATTCGGAGCAGATGTTCCTTGTGAGCATCTTCAATCCCCCTTTGGCGGCAGCATAGGCGGAAACGGTCTCTCTTCCCAATTCAGACATCATCGAACAGATATTGATAATCTTTCCGTGACCTTTGGCTATCATCCCGGGAATCACCGCCTTGCTGACGATGAAAGGAGCCGTAAGGTCGGTGTCTATCACTTGCTTCCATTCCTCCACGGACATCTCCGTCATCGGTATTCTCTTTATGATCCCTGCATTGTTGACGAGGATATCGATAGTGCCGACCTCGCGGGCAATTGTTTCCACAAGGTCCTTTACGGCGGCTTCGTCGTTCACATCACAGAGGAATCCCCTGACATCCAGTCCCAGGGCCCGGTACTCTTCCTCCGCTTTGCGGATATGTTCCGCATTCCGGCTGTTGAAGACAACCTTGGCTCCAGCCTGGGCGAGAGCCGTGGCTATCGCCATGCCGATGCCATAAGTTCCGCCTGTCACGAGAGCCACCTTTCCATCAAGGGAGAATCGACTGAGAATATTTTCCATTTCCGATTTTAATAATTATCATTGTACGGTCAAACCATTGACAAAGATAAAAAATAAGTCTCATAACATGACAATCATCACAATGGGGGAACTGATGCTCCGTCTGGCTCCTCCGGGAAACGCCAGGTTCATCCAGGCTCCTGTCCTGAACGTGGAATTCGGCGGAGGAGAGGCCAACGTGGCTGTCAGTCTCGCGAATTACGGACATCATGCATGTTTCGTTTCCAAGCTTCCCGCCCATGAGATCGGTCAGGCTGCAGTGAATTCCCTGAGACGCTACGGCGTGGATACTTCCTTTGTAGCAAGGGGAGGAGAACGGATCGGCATCTATTTCCAGGAAACAGGTTCTGCCATGAGACCGGGAAAGGTAATCTACGACAGGGCGCATTCGGCGATATCCGAAGCAAAGCCCGGAGACTTTGATTTCGACCGCATTTTCGAAGGGGCGGATTGGTTCCATTGGACCGGGATTACTCCGGCTCTCTCCGACGGGGCAGCGGAGCTGGTCCGCCTCGCCTGCCAGGCGGCAAAGAGGCACAATGTCACCGTTTCTTGCGACCTCAACTTCAGGGCGAAACTCTGGACGGCAGAAAAGGCCCGGCTGGTAATGACCCCTCTCATGGAATATGTGGATGTCTGCATCGGCAATGAAGAAGATGCCCAGAAATGCCTGGGGTTCACTCCGAAGGCCGATGTCGAGGGGGGAAAGACCGAGGCAGAAGGCTACAGGGACATATTCCGCCAGATGACGGAAAAGTTCGGATTCAAGTATACGGCTGCCACCCTGAGGGAAAGTTTCTCGGCGTCCCACAACGGATGGAAGGCCTTGATCTACGATGGAAAGGAATTCTATGAGTCGAAGAGATACGACATCGACCCCATAGTTGACAGGGTTGGAGGGGGAGACTCTTTCTCCGGAGGCCTTATCCATGGTCTTCTGACCATGCCGTCGATGAAAGACGCCCTGGAGTTCGCCGTCGCCGCATCAGCGCTGAAGCATACCATTCCGGGCGATGTAAATCTCGTTTCCGAGGCAGAAGTACAATCCCTCGCCGCCGGCAACGCCTCCGGCAGAATAATAAGATAACGATCTGACAGTCTTTTTCTGATACCATGGCAAAATTTGACAAATTCAGCGTGATGGAGAGAATCGGGGCGACTAGGATGGTTCCCGTATTCTACAGCAAGGACATAGACACAGCCGAAAATGTGGCGAAGGCGTGCTGCGACGGAGGCGTGCGGGCTTTCGAATTCACCAACAGGGGTGACTTCGCGCATGAAATCTTCGCGGAACTGATGATATACGTTCGCGAACACTGTCCGGGAATGGCTTTGGGTGCGGGGACGATACTCGATGCCCCCACTGC
>CACXFP010000082.1 GCA_902766985.1 uncultured Bacteroidia bacterium
CCGAAGTATTTGGGAAGCAACTGGAAGACCTGGGCCCTCGCAGGATTGAACTGCGTCTGGCTGTAGGAAACGCCATACTGCACTCCTATAAGGGAATAGTCGTTGACTATAAGTTTCTTGCGGACAGTGACCGTATCCAGGAACTCATCGGTATAGACGAATGAGGAATCCGGCTTGACTGGCTCCTGAGCCCGGATATCCATCGCTGCAAAGACAAGCGGGAATATGATTAGAAGACGTTTCATCTGCTTATTGTTCAAACATTTCACCGATATCTACACTCTGGTCGATCTCACTTCTCTCAGGTACGTTGATCAGGAAACTGTCTCCCACTTTGTAGAATTTCACCTTTTCGGGCATCCGTTTGTCAAGCAAGGATCCTGTATCTACTATTCCGTTGCGGTTGCGGTCCTCGGTAATCCTGATACAGTATTTCCCCTTCCTGAGGTACGGGAACCTGAGGGTCTGGTCGGAATCAACTACAAACTGCAGAATGGAATTCTTCCTCGACTCGTCCAGGAGGTCGATGATGTATTTCTCGTGCACACCGGTGAGCTTCAGGTTGATGGCGCTCAGTTTCTCGTCCGTGGGAACGGCTACCTTGATTTCCGTGCTGTCGTTCCAGAAGCCGGTGATGTCACGGAATGTCCTTTCAGGTATCTTCATGAAATAATCGAAACCGCTCTTATACTCTTCATTCGGACGCAGGGTGTAGCGCCTGAGGTTCGTGCTGTCCCTCTCGTATGTAAAGGTTCCTATCGTTTCCTGTTGCCTGGGATTGACTGACCGGTATACTATGGCGTTGAAGTCTCCGTTGATAGGGGGGTACTTGAATTCAAGCGAAAAGCCGTCATGCTCGAAGGTCTCCGGCGTAGTTTTCAGAGTAACAACGCAGATGGTGTCTTCATGCTTGAGATTGCGCCTGGAACTCTTGGAATATGTCGACCTCCTGGGCGCGCCCTCTATGTAAAGGGGCACCTTCTCATCCGTCGGTGTAAGGACGCCGAGCGAGTCGGTCTTGTCATAATTGATTTCCAGATGCAGGGTATCAGGCATCACGGCGGGACTGTTGACCCATATTTCAAGACTGTCCTTGAGTATATTGAACTGAGTGATCACCTGATCCGGCGAGAGCCCCTTGATTCCCAGGGAATTGATTTTGGCGCCAGGGGCATTGAAGGTAATGTACGCGCTCCTGTCATCCACTCTCTTCTTGTTCTTGAGGAACTGCTTGGAGGGTTTTTCCCTGAAGAGGTTAAGCTCGTAAGGGGTTTTCCTTGCCAGGACATGGACGGTATCCTTCATGTCATATTTCAGCAGTTCCGGAAGGGTGTCGTTGACAACGACCTTGGGTCGGACAAGGGTGTCGATGAAGGCGATCAGGTCCTCATCGGGATCATAGATGTTGTTGGACGAAGCATCTTTGATCGCATACATCCTGTAAAGTGTATCCTGGATGTTCCTGATCGAGAAAAAGCCCCACTCATCGGTCTTTACGGCAGCGAATGGCCTGGAAAGGAACAGGGCGGAGTCCGAGTGGTCCTTGTAAAGCATCACTGTGGCTCCCTGGACGGGCAGCAAGGTGTTGCAGTCCTGAACCACTCCGGAAACCATCATGGAATCAATCGTTTCTCCGGTGGAGAACACATAGGTGTAGCCAGGGAACAGGTTTCCTTCGTTATTGTCGGCAAGCGCATTGGTCAGATCCAGGGTATACGTCGAATTCGGTAGCAGGTCGTCCTCGAAATAGACGATCAGGGTCTTGCCTTTCATCTTGTATTTGGGGGCCTTCTGCTGTGGAGGGGACAGGAATATGCTCTTGGGATCCTTGATTTTCACATATTCATCGAAGGTAAAGGCAATCTTGGTACCGTGGGTGGGAACTTTCACCGATCCTGGAAGGGGTTTGATGTCATATAATACCGGAGGTATGGTATCTTTCGGACCTCCCGTGGGAGCCTCGGTGGTGTTCGCACAGGATCCCTGCAGCATGGCCGCAACCAGGACAGCTGTCACGGGAATTGCAGGGAACCATCTGGATATGAATTGCTTGAATTTCATCTTTCTAAATATCTGTCCGTATTACGTTCTGAATGCCCTCGATGGAACTGAGCTTTCGTATCATCTTGTCAAGGGCCTCCTTGTCATGTACGTAGAAATCGATGTATCCATCGAATATGCCTCCGTCGGTGGAGAAACTGATCTTCCTCATGTTCAGTCCCATGACAAGGGAGATATATCTGGAGATCTCATTCAGGAGCCCAACCCTGTCAATGCCGCGGAACGTGATCCTTACGGGGAAGGCCAGGTCTTCGACCCCTTCTTCCCATTTGGGAATGACGACAAGGTCTCCGTGTTTGGAAGCCATCTCCCCTGCGACGCTGCAGGTCTTCTTGTGAACTGTGACGGTTCCGTCCGGAGACAGGAAACCTGTGACGGGGTCTCCCGGAATGGGATTGCAGCATGTCGCTATTATATACTTATGGCCGTCGGGATTCCTGCTGTTGATGATGAAGGTTTCCTGGTTTTTGTCTTTCTCCTTATCCTTGTCCGAAGAAGAGGAACGCCTGAACCAGGGGAAAGACCATCCGGTCTTTTCTTCCTTGAATTCCCGGGCAGTCGCGGCAATGTCTTCGACCTTGACAGCCCCGCTGCCAGTCCTGTAGTACATCTCCTCTATGTCGGTTTCCCCAGGGAAGCCGAGCGCCTGATGGATTTTCCGTATATTGTCTTCCGTGGGCTTGATTCCCAGGATTGAAAGCTGCTCTTCCATGATGCTCTTCCCGGCATCGACAGTTTCGCTCCTGTGGGATTTGAACCAGTCTGAAACAATGCTGCGGGCCCTGCGGGTGATGAGGAACTGGAACCACTCCCTTCTCGGCTGTCCGTCCTCGGCCGAAATGATCTCAACCTGGTCGCCGGTCTTGAGGATCTGGGAAAGGGGAACCAGCTTCATATTGACCTTTGCAGCGATGGCATGGTTCCCGATTTCAGAGTGGATCTGATATGCGAAATCGAGTGCAGTGGAGCCCTTGGGAACGGTCTTCTGCTCACCCTTAGGGGTAAAAACAACGATCTCGCTGCTAGTAAGGTCATTATGGATAATGTCAAGGAGCTCGAGAGCATTGACGTCGGGATTTACGAGAATCTCCTTCACCTTTGCGAGCCACTTGTCCATCTCACTGTCGTTCTCCCCGATATAGCCGTTCTTCTTGTAGGCCCAGTGGGCTGCGATACCCTTCTCTGCGATATCATTCATCCTCCTGGAACGGATCTGGACTTCGATCCAGATGCCCCTCTCTCCAAGGACGGTGCAGTGCAAGGCTTCGTAACCGTTGCTCTTCGGATGCTTCACCCAGTCTCGGATGCGGTCGGGCTTGTAACGGTAAATGCCCGTTATTATGGAGAATATATGATAGCACTGATCGCGTTCGGTCTCCTTTGAATCGGATGAAGGATCGAAGATGATTCGCACTGCATAGAGGTCATATACCTGATCGAAGGGGATGTTCTTCGACTGCATCTTCTTCCATATGGAGTAGGGGGACTTGACCCTCTTGCGTATCTCGAATGAGAATCCGGCTTGCGTCAGAGCCGTGTCGATCGGGGCGATGAAATCATCAATTTCCTTTGACTTGTCCGAAACATTGCGGCTGATGAGGCCGGAAAGTTCGTTGTAAGCCCCTGGCTCCTTGTATTTGAGCCAGATGTCCTCCATCTCCGACTTGATGCCGTACAGGCCAAGCCTGTGGGCAAGGGGAATAAAGATGAACATCGTCTCGCTGAGGATCTTGTCCCTCTTGTATTCCGGCATGAATTCGATGGTCCGGCAATTGTGGAGGCGGTCGGCAAGCTTGATAAGCACGACACGGACATCGTCGTTCAGCGTCAGGAGGATCCGTTTGAAATTCTCTGCCTGCAGGCTCTGGGATGAGATGTCGTTTTTCTTGTTCTTTTCCTCGTTGTCAAGGACTACCTTGATCTTGGTAAGTCCGTCCACAAGGGATGCGATCTTGTCTCCGAACAGGCTCTTGATGTCCTCTACGGTGTATTGGGTATCTTCGACCACATCATGGAGCAGGGCAGCGGATATGGATTTGTAGCCAAGGCCGATGTCGCTTACGACTATCCTTGCAACAGCTATCGGATGGATGATATAAGGCTCTCCGGAGCGTCTCCTGACATTTTTGTGGGCCTCGTTGGCGAAATCGAAGGCTTTCTGCACGACTGCGAACTCCCTTTCATTGGCGCAGCGTTTTGCCGCAGCCTCGGCAAGGGCTCCATATTCCCGCCTGATCAGTTCATGATCCTGCTCCGTGAATTGCGAAAAACTCATTGAACTACCTCCTCTTTATCATAAATAGTCTGGAAGGAATTGGATACCTGGGCCCCATAAATAATTATAAGCCAGACATAACGCAGCCAGAGCATGAAGAGCGGGATGACGGCGATCACTCCGTAAACCGCATTTATCCTTGTCACCATCAACTGCGTCTCGATGTATATGTATTGAAGCGCCGTGAATGCTATTCCAGCAATGATCGCAGCCCGCAAGGCGTATCTGTATTTCACCTTGGCTGCCGGAATCCATTTATACATTGCCGAAAACAGCAGTATGATCAATGCGCAGAAGATGACCCAGCCGAGGAAGGACCTTATCTTGTCGGCGAAGATGATGATGTCCCCGGGAATGAGCGTCTCCATGATGTTTGAATAGAATACAGATCCCATGAAGAAGAATGTGAGGGCGAGGGGAGCGATGATCAGGATTGCAAGCTCCACACCGAAGGAGACAATGAACTTCCTGTCCGGTTTCTTGACGCCCCAGACATTGTTGAAAACCTTTTCAACCCTCATCATCATCCAGATGACAAGCCAGATGAACATCAATGCGCTTATGATGCCGAATCCTCCGGACTTGGCAAGCGCCAGTATGTTTCCTGCGGCCGTCATGACCTGGTCCACGGTTTCGCTGCTGTTCAGGAAAGATGTCAGCGAGTCTTCAAGCCATCCGGCCATGCCGAAACCGTTGGTCACGGCAAAGAAAACGGCGAAAAAGGGTATAGTGGCCATGATGCTGAAATAGGCGAGGGCGACGGACTGGAATCCGATGGCCCCTTCGGCAGTCTTCTTGAGTACGTCGTATCCGATCTGGAGGTCCCTGACGAGGGTGGCCTTCAGCTTGGAGAGGGAGGAAAGGTCCATGTTCCACATGTCCACGCTGATGAAATGGCCTATCCTTTTCACCAGCACCGACAGCATCCGTATGTCCCTTTTAATCCCCATCGTCAGAACAGCGTCGGTTCGGTTTCTTCCCTGCCTCTTACGTGATTCCCTTCCTCCGTTTTGACAGGGACGGAAGGAATCATTGCAAAGAATTCATTTTCATCTATGACGGCCACACCGAGTTCAGAGGCTTTCTTCACCTTTTCGGGACCGGGCTTGGTTCCTGCCAGGAGGAAATCCGTCTTCCCGCTCACCGAGGAAGAATTCTTGCCGCCGTTAGCCTCGATCAGTGCCTTGATTTCATCCCTGGAGATGGAGAAGGTTCCGGAAACCACAATCGTCTTGCCGGCGAGGGCATCTGAATTCTTTTCAGAGGCCTTCCCGAGCGAGAATTGCAGGCCGGCAGCCTTCAGTCTCGAAATATCGGCGAGCACTTTCTCGTCCCTGAAGAAGGAGAAAATGCTTCTGGCAATGACCTCTCCTACATCCGGAACTTGAAGAAGCTCTTCAACAGGTGCGGAGGCAAGGGTGTCAATGTCAGAGAAGTGCCTTGCCACCTCCTTGGCTGTCTGCTCTCCAACATACCTTATGCCGAGCGCGAAGAGGACATGGTCGAAACTCACCTTCCTGGATGCGGCCAGGCTCTGGAGGAACCTTTCGGCGGAACGGTCCTTCCATCCGTCCAGCATAAGCAGTTGCGGCTTCGTGAGGGAGTAGAAGTCGGCAGGGGTGCGGACAAGACCGAGGTTGAACAGCTGGTCTATGGTTGCGTCTCCTGCGATGACGTTCATGGCTTTCCTGGAAAGGAAATGGACAAGGCGGCCCTTGATCTGGGTGGGACAGCCATCGGAATTGGTACAGAACCAGCGGGCTTCTTCCTCTGATTTCACGAGCGGGGTGCCGCAATCGGGACAAACCGTAGGGAATTCAGGGACGACGGCTCCCGCCGGCCGGCCGGAAAGATCGACGGAGACGATCTTCGGAATGATTTCTCCGCCCTTCTCCACAAACACCCGGTCTCCTATCCGTATGTCAAGAAGCCGCATCCATTCCTCATTGTTGAGAGTGGCGCGTTTGACTATCGTACCGGCGAGGGGAACGGGGGAGAGATTTGCCACAGGAGTTACGGCTCCTGTCCTTCCTACCTGATAATCAATGGAAAGCACTTCAGAAACAGCCTGTTCTGCCTTAAATTTATATGCAACTGCCCAGCGTGGGAATTTTGCCGTGTATCCAAGTTCTTCCTGCGAGGCGAGGCTGTCTATCTTGATGACGACCCCGTCCGTGGGATATGGCAGGTCCTTGCGGGCCGCATCCCAGTGCTTCAAATATTCCTCGATTTCATTGATGCCTTTGCATATCCGCCTGTCCGTAGAAATGGGAAGACCCCATGAAGATGCTTTGTCCAGGGCACCTGAATGTGTCGTGGCAAAATCGATGAACTGGGAAGGGATATGGTAGAGCGTGCACCAAAGGCCCCTGCGTCCAACTTCATCAGGATCAAGAAGTTTCAGGGAACCTGAGGCTGCATTGCGTGGATTTGCGAAAAGTGGCTCGTCGTCCTTTTTCCTCTCCTCGTTCAGGGCGTCAAAAGCTTTGAACGGCATCAGGATCTCGCCCCTTATCTCGAATTCATGGGGCCAGCCGCCGCCGATGAGTTTCTGAGGGATATTGGAAATCCGCCGCACATTGACGGTGACATCATCACCGGTTGTACCGTCGCCCCTGGTCAGGGCCTTTACAAGGATGCCGTCAACATAGGTAAGACTTATGCCTGTACCGTCGAACTTGAGCTCGCAGCACCACGTGAAATCATGGTCCAGGGCCTTTTCCGCCCGTGACGCGAATTCCTCCACGTCCTCTATGCTGTATGTGTTCGACAGGGAAAGCATCGGGTAGCGATGCTGCACCTTGGGGAAGCGGCTATCGGATCCCGCTTCCTCTCCAGACCGGTCATAGTCGGAAGCAAGGTCGCTGCCCACCCTCTGGGTAGGGGAATCCGGAGTTATCAGGTCTGGCCATTCGTTTTCGAGGTCCCTCAGCTGATACATCAGGTGGTCATACTCGTAATCACCGATTACTGGGGAGTTTTCCACATAGTACCTCCTGCTGTTCTCCCAGAGAACGGCCCTAAGCTCCTGAATCTTCTTTTCAGCCTCTTTCCTATCCATTGATTGACAAATGTCCTAACTTACAAATATAGTCATTATTTAATAAAAAATAACGGCCCGACATGGAATCGGACCGTTCATATAAAATGAAGCAAGGATTACCAGTTCAGTATTTTCTTGAAATCGTAAGCCTCGGGATTGGGGAGGTATTTCTTCGCCGCCTCATAATCCGCCGGAGTGATGTAGTGGCAGATATAGGAGTAGTAGTTATGGGCGGTTCCGCCGTCGATGGCAACCCTGCGGGGAGGAATCTTGCCTTCGGCGTTCTGGAGGTCCTTCAGGTAAAGGGGACGGGCCTCTCCATCGGAACCGACGAAGACCATGCATCCGGTTTCGCCTTTGGAATAGAGTTCATAGACTCCCATGGCAAGCTCGGTGCAGTAGGTGAGGTCGTATGCGATAGGATCCTGGCAGCGGACGTCGTAACCGATTTCCATGGGACGGGTCTTGACTTTCATGCCGAGCTCCTTGAATTTCTTGTCAAGGATATCGTTGAACAACACTGCCTTCGAAATCTTGCCGAGTTCGGGATGTCCGTGCTCGTCGTAAGTCATGTTGACTCCGGTAGCCTTGATGTCCTCAGGGGTGAGGTCGTGGAAC
>CACXFP010000083.1 GCA_902766985.1 uncultured Bacteroidia bacterium
ATTTTCACCATCCTCATGATGGTCTTCGAACCGATGATCATCAAGGCATGCGGGATGAACCAGCTGATGGGCGGCGCGCTGATAGGCGGAACGGTGGATTCCACCGGAGCTGTGGTATTGGCAGGAAACGCCCTCGGAGCGGAAGCTGAACAGTCGGCTGTACTCGTCAAGTCCATCCAGAACATCCTGATAGGCTTCATCGCCTTCTTCGTGGCCATTTTCTTTGCAACCCGCGTAGAGAACAGCGGAGCCGAGAAAGTCGGTGCAGGCGAAATCTGGAAGAGGTTCCCGAAATTCATCATCGGTTTCTTCGTGGCGTCCCTCGTGGCTTCCTTCATCATCCAGCCCCTCTTCGGCGGAGACCAGGTAGGAGCCATCAACAAGGTTCTTGACCAGTACAAGAACTGGTGCTTCGTGCTGGCCTTCACCAGTATCGGCCTCGATACCAATTTCAAGGAAATTACCAGGCAGATGCATGGTGGCAAGGTTCTCTGGCTCTATGTCGTAGGACAGACCTTCAACATCGCCCTGACACTGTTTGCCGTGTGGTTCCTGCTCAGCGGCGTGGTGTTCCCGGTGCCTGAACTTGCCCTGTTCAAGTAGTGTCCGCCAGGAAAAAGATTTTCATGATTGCCACGGTCGTCATGGCCGTGGCAGTTTTGCTGCTTGCCGTCTGGATCATGGCCCGGGGAGCAGGGCTTTCCGAAAGCCATGATTTCGGGGCTGGGGCGTATTATTACGCGGACATTCCCAATTTTGACAAGATAATAAATGACGAGGCCTATCAGGCAAAGCTCCCGTTCTGGGTGTATGTGGCCCTTTTTCTCGGCTGGGGTTTCCTGATGTACAGGCTTTGGTCATGGATAGACAAGAAATGAAAATCCATTGCATAGACTGCGGACTGCCTTTTGAGGCGGAGGTTACGGGTTCCGTAAACGTCCGCGAACATCCGGAACTGAAGGACAGGGTAATTGACGGATCCCTTTTCATGGAGGCCTGTCCCCATTGCGGCAGGGTAAACCTCCTCGGACAGGCCTTCCTCTACAACGATCCTGACCAGAAACTCCTTTTTTGGCTCCTTCCGGGAGGCAACGAAACCAGGGAGATGGAGGCCGGGATAAAGGCCAGGCTTTCAGCCAGTGATCCGGGCATCCTCGCCGGATACACGACACGCATCGTCCGCACGGCCGGGGACCTGATGGAGAAGGTGAAGATCTTCGATTCCGGCCTTGACGATGTCACTATTGAGCTTTGCAAGCATGTGACAAAGATGGAACTGACCGGTCAGGAGCAGGACAAGGCCCGGCAGCGGGCCATAACGGAGGCCCCGTTCAAGTTTTTCCGTCTCGACGGTCCCGACAACGACATTGAATTCTCTTATCCCCTTGATGGGAAGATGGTCGGCGCCCGCGTGGGCTTCAACGTCTATGAGGATTGTGCCGGCATCGTGTCCCGCAATCCGGTCATGCGACCCTCCGATCCATTTACGGTTGTCGACCCATCCTGGATCGCCAGGTTCATCGGCTAGGACCGGAACTGCCATTTTCTGGTTTGTTATAAAAAAAGCGGGAAGCCCTCGGACTTCCCGCCTTAATTATTGATTATGGTCGCAGATTAGAAACGATAGGCAAGACCTACGTGCATGATGCCCCTGTGGATCTTTGAGTCGTCAACCTGCTTGAGGAGGCCCCAGTCATAACCGATACGGAATTCGTACCTGTCGTTTATGCGAAGTCCGCCTTCGAGTCCGAGATTGATATCGAAGCGTTTGTAAACATCGAAGAAATCATTGGAACCGAACAGGCCGATGGCGACTCCGGGACCTGCGTTGGCGAAAAGTTCAAAACCGTTGCCTAGCGCGAATCCTGCTCCGAGGTGGAGAGGGAGGCGCAGATAAGAAACGCTGTCACCGTCCTTTGCTCCGAAATCAAAGAGAAGTCCGGGTTCGAAATAAAGCATGTCGGTCATCTGGAACTGTGTCATGACTCCGGCGTAGAAACCGTTAATATTCCAAGAGAAACCTTCGGCAGAATAGGAAGGCTGCTGATAGCCGGCGGTTACTGTAACCTGGCCGAAAGCCTGGGTTCCGAACAGCATGGCGGCTGCCAGAACGAAGAGTTTAAGAGTTTTTTTCATAATTTATTGTTTTTAAAAAAGTTTGCACTTTTTGCGGAGGCAAAGTTAATAAAAATCTATAAATCTACGGAAAAGATGAATCCCAGATAGTTGCCTTGCGCTTTGATGCCGGCGGATTCCAGAAGGCCGGAATGGGAAGCTCCGGCTCCGTTTCGGGCATACCTGATGCCGATGCGGGAGTCATAAGGCAGCCAAAGCAGATTCGAAAGGTGGACGGTCAGGTCCGCACCGGCGCTCCAAACCGCGTTGAAACCGGAAGGCCCGGCCATCGAAGACCTGTATTTAAGGAGGGAAAGATCTGCAAAGGGAGTGAATTCGAAGTTCCTGATATACGCTATAGGTCCGAGGAAACTCCAGTCTACGGGGGCGAAGGGCATGGCATAGTCTGCCGAGAATTTGGCCTGCACCGGGCAGTAGTGACCGAAGAACCGGTTGAGGTCGGTATCGGAAAAACCCCTCGGGCATATATCCACCGTGTTTTCATGGACTGCAAGATCTTCCTTGGTCTGGTATTCCGCAAGGACGGAGAGCTTGAGACCGTGTGTGTCCGTCAATCCGGGGAGATAACCGTAGGCATAGGCGTAAACGGTTGGAGAATAATAGCCCTCCATCGCAAAATGCGTCCTCATTCCGGCTTCAAGCCCAAGACCGAGTTTCGGGAATATCCTCGAAGAGGGTACTGGAAGCATGGAATACCACCGGAGAGAGGCATCCAGGCATGAGAAGGGATCGCTGCCGTTTTCTCCGACATGGACCGGTTTGTTTCCCTCTCCTGAATCAGTTTCACCGGAGTTCCCATATATATAATAACCTCGTTCATAACGGTCGTTTCGCCAGGAGAATTCCACCTTGGGGACGAATCCCCTCCTCCACCCTCCGGATGAATAATTCAGCGGAACGTATGCCCTGACGGTCCCGCTGAACAGCGGTTTGTTCCGGTATTGCACGAGGCCCGTCGCAGAATCCGCACCGGGGAAGGAATCTGCGCTCAGCCTTCCGATCATCGCTGCCTCGCGGTCATTATAGTCCATGAAGAAG
>CACXFP010000084.1 GCA_902766985.1 uncultured Bacteroidia bacterium
GGTGAGGACAGCCTCTCCTTTACCGGACAGTAAAGAAGGGTGTCAGCCGGCGAAGCCTTGCTGACGAAGGCCACGGTCTCCCTGTCTACTTGTATGTTCCAGGAAAATTTCGGGACCAGCTCGGTATACGGACCCAGGTCAACGTTTTCCCCGAGGGACCATGAAACTATTTTCTTCGCCTCATCTGCCGTTTCCTCCGCTTCCTCCGCTTCCCACTTGTTTGAATCCAGTCTCCATTCCTCGAAATCAAAGTCCCCGTACTTCCCGTACATATCCTTGAACTTTGCCGGAGTCATTTCCTTTTCAAGATAAGACCAGGCTCCGTAAGCTTCGATGAATCTGTTCCGTTTCAAGGTGTCTTCCTCCAGGGCGGCATAGACGATATCTTCCGGGAATTTCCCATTTTCCAACACTTCCGGAAGAACCCTTTCCAGCCTGGCCTGCTGGCTCCGGATGCCGAAGTCCCTGGCCCTTATTCCCGGGAAGTATGTGAATAATGCAGCGGCTGCCGCGAGGATGACCGCCATCAGCCTGAAACTCCGGAAACGGGGGATTATCAGCAGGATAGTGAAGATAGTGACCAGTACGGCAAGCACAACCAGGTAGAATCTGGCCTCTGTGATGCCGTATTCGCCGATCCTTCTGGCAATGCCGGTCCATAGCAGGCCCAGGGGCGCCACGGCGATGATCGGGAAGGCCTTGTAGAACCATTCGAAATGCCTGTTCCTGACCTGAAGGCGCATGAGGTGGCAGATCAGTCCCATCGAAAGGAACCCCAGGACCATGTAGGCCACACCTCCGTCAGGTAGCTGCCCCCGGATGATTATCCTGGCCAGATAAAGGTACAGGATGACGGAATAGATTATCAGGGCCGGGGAAAGTATATGGTCTACCGCTATGGCCAGGAATCTTCCGCCAGCACGCTCCAGCTTGTTGTCCGTTACCAGGAAACAGCAGAGCATGGGCATGATCACCATAAGGATGAAGGCTATCGGGAAGGAGAACCAATGGTCGTTCAGATGAAGTTCGAACAGGTAGTCGGCAGAGGCAGCCAGACAGGCCATGACGGCGGCCATCAGGCCTCCCAGGATGAATCCCGTGGCGACTTTCAGTCCGGTCCGCACAATCCCTGCGCCATAGCTCTCATCGTCTTCAGCGATATGGCAGAAAGAAAGGAGGATTGCGGAAATCACCCAGGCAATCCCGACCTGCCATCCTCCGCGGAAGAAATCGAGGACACCCCAGGACGGACGCAGCACGAGCGGGAGCCACAGGAACCAGACAGCAACAGCGATGAGTCTTGCCGCAGGGAACTTTCCGCTATGGATGTGAAGGAAGAAAAGCAGGACGTAATGGGGCAGGAACCACAGGATCATCCATACCCGGTTCTCCTCATTAATGCCCGGAAGGGCCCCTGTTTCCGTGAGAATGAAGAGAATGAAATAAACTACTCCCAGGGCTGCCTCCGTCGGGAACCGGCGGAAAGCATGGCCCAAGCCACGTACAAAGGCGCTGAATTGTGAAACGATGCTCATGCCCATTCCGCATGAAAATAGTGTGCCATTGATAAAATAACGTTATATTTGGTGTATACTTTCCAAATTGCTGAACAATAATACATATCGTGCGATGAGACTGATTTCTGTCTTACTGGCTGTCCTTTCTCTTTTCCACATGATTTCCTGCGGGGGTCAAAACCGGGAAAAGACATCTGCCGTCCAGGATTTCTTCTTTGACCTTGATGAAAGCGGAATCCCGATGAAGAGGGTTCTCGCTTCCCCGAAAGAACGGGAAAAATGTTTCATCGTGATATCCAAAGTCCATCCTGAGCACTTGAATGTGTATGAGGTCCAGGGTCCCGACACGGTCCTTCTCGCCTCCTATCCGGTGTGCATAGCAAAGAACCGTGGCCAGAAACAGGTGCGTGGAGACAATAAGACTCCGGAATCCTATCCCGGGCCGCCTTTCTCTATTACACAGATTCAGGATGCCTCCTCCTGGCACCATGATTTCGGAGACGGGAGAGGGTCGATTCCTGCATATGGGCACTGGTTTATGCGCCTGGCCGTACCAGGCCACTCCGGCATAGGGATTCATGGCAGTACGAACAACCGCGAATCATTGAAGGTCGGTCGGGGCAGTGAAGGTTGTATCCGGCTGCTGGACGAAGATATCATCCATCTGCGCGACAATTATGCCTTTGTAGGTATGAAAGTGACGATCCTGCCGGAAGACCACGGACCGCTTTCTTTCGAGAAGGAAGCTCTCAAGCAGTCTATTTCACCAAACGATTGACCAGAGTTGCCGCAACGAGGTTCCCGGTGGCGTTGAGCAGGGTTGCGGGGATGTCGCAGATGGTGCCGATTATCAGGAGGGTGGCGGCGAAAGAGGGGTCGAGGCCAAGGATGGCGCAGATGAAGATCTCTCCCGTCATGCCTCCCACAGGAATCGCTCCCACCACAATGCTTTCAAAAACCGCAATGGCTATAACAAGAATCGCCATGCGGAAGTCTCCCGTGGCCATACCGAAGAAATACAGGGTGAAAAGGACCTTTGCGACGGAGGTGATGATGGAACCGTCCTTATGAAGATTCGTCCCGAGTGGTATCACCCCTTCGGCTACCGTGTCGCTGACTCCAAGATTCTTTGCGGCTGCCATCGTGACAGGCATGCATGCGGCCGAGGAACAGGTTCCGACGGCCGTGGCGGAGGGCGCGATCATCTCCTTCCAGAACTTGCCCAGAGGGATATGGCTGTATAGCGCGAAAAGGGAATAAAACACGATGTAGCATATCGCGCAAGCCGCGCTGACCACAAGGAAAATCTCCATATACTCCCCTACAATCTGACTTCCAAGGCGGCTGACGATGTCGGCGAAATAACATCCCAGGCCTATAGGAGCCAGTTTCATTATGATTTCCATCATCTTCATGATGACGGTCTCCCCCTCCTCGATCAGGGTTCTCACGGCACCCGCATTCTTGTCAAGGAAAGAAACCGCGAGGCCGAAAAGGGCGGCGAAAACAAAAAGGGGAAGAAGGTGCTCCCGGGAAAGCAGAAGAGAGAAATCGCTTACGGTGAAAGCGTTGACAAGGGTGTCGCCAAGGTTGAGATCCCCGCTGAATCCTCCCCCCGACTGAACGGCCTCACCCGGGTATCGGGTTATCCCGGCGAAGGGGTTCCACAAGGACATGAATCCGTAGGAGAATATTCCTGCCACAAGGGACATAAGCAGAAAAACACAGATGACGGTACCGAGCATCTTGCCGATGACGCCGCTCCGGTGCATGGATATCATTGACCGCGCTACGGAGAAGAATACGAGAGGCACGACCAGCACGAAAACCAGGTTCAGAAACAGGGTGCCTATCGGCTGCAGGACCCTGGCGTTTTCTCCAAGGACCGCTCCCAGCACCCCTCCGGCCAATAATCCTGAAATGAGAAGGATAGAGGGACGGTAGTTTTTCAGGAAGCTGTTTTTATGGTTGACCATGTCGGGCTCGCATTGTTGTTGATAAGCAAAGATAATATTTTTCCGTGAGTGGCGGTATTTCAGCCGGAGTTAGTATCTTTGGGAAAACGATGCCAATGGTCGGATTCAGGATAGACAGCGCCGAAGCGATGGGACGTGCAATCAGGGAGATAGGATTCATTCCCTTCTTCCGGAACAGGATTCCTGGCTTCTCCATCCAGGAGATGACTCCGAAGGAGTATTGGTTCGACGGTGAGGAAGGGATCCTGGGACCGTGGGACTGGAAAATCGAGTGCGTGCAGAGCGGGGATATCGCTTATGGGAAATTCCTGTGCGGGGGTAAGGCCTCTTTTGCGACCGTGGAATGGTACCGTGAGATTATGAACCTGCAGCGTTCGCGGTTCTCTCCGGACAAGGCAGGGGAGATGATCCTTGAGTATGTTTCCGGTCACGGAAGCATTTCCATAAAGGAGGTCCGTTCCCTGCTTGGGGTCAGGAAGAGCGCGGCCGATGCGGCCATAGCCAGGCTTCAGCGCCAGTGCCGTATAGTGACCGGCGACCTGACGCGGGTCTATCGCGGCCCGAATCTGAAGTATAGCGGATGGCAGGTTGCGACTTTCTGCCGTCCTGAGGACATATTCACGGGGGACTCTTCATTTGCGGCTTTCACTTCCGTCCCGGGCTTCCCCTTTGCCGGGGATGCGGATCCCCTGCA
>CACXFP010000085.1 GCA_902766985.1 uncultured Bacteroidia bacterium
CGCCGACGGTTCATACTGGAACTGGTACAACGCGGCAGGATCAGCGAACACCCTCTCCTCCTACAACCCCGTCTCGATGCTCTATGACGCACACAGCACGGGCAATGCCATCCGTTCCATCGGCAACCTCCAGCTGGACTACCGCATCCACGGCTTCGAGGACCTTAGGTTCAACCTCAACCTCGGTTATGACATGGCGGAATCATTCAGCCAGTACTACCGCAATCTCGGTTCCTACGTCTCCGACAGGATGGCTGCCACAAGCGGCGATTACTCCAACAAGAGCAAGAACATCAGCCGCAACACCCTCCTCGAGTTCTACGCCGACTACAACCATGATTTCAAGCACTCGAACCTCGACGTGATGGCCGGTTATTCATGGCAGCACAACTATTATCGCTGGGAAGGCACCGACTACTACAACATGGAGAATGTCTTCGAGAGCGGCAACATATATAAGGACAACCCCGACAGCGCGAGGGAATACTACCTTATTTCCTTCTTCGGACGACTCAACTATTCATGGAAGAGCAGGTATCTCTTCACGTTCACGCTGCGTGACGACGCCACCTCCCGCTTCTCCAGCAGCAACCGCTGGGGACTCTTCCCTTCGGCCGCCTTCGCATGGAACGTGAAGAATGAAAACTTCCTCGCGAACTCCCGCGCAGTCAGCGCCCTCAAGGTCCGCCTGGGCTGGGGACAGACCGGCCAGCAGGACATCGGCGACGACTATTACCAGTACATGGCACGCTACTATGCAGCCGCGGATCCCAGGATGATGTACAACATGGGAGGAACGAACGAAAACACCCTGAGCCCCCAGGGATACAATCCCAAGATCAAATGGGAGACAACGACCACGTGGAATGCAGGTCTCGACTTCGGATTCGCATCAGACCGCATCACCGGCACCGTTGAAGGCTACTGGCGTGAAACGACCGACCTCCTGAACAGCGTTGCGGTCCCCATGGGAAGCAACTTCACCAACTACCTGATCCAGAACATCGGAACCCTTGTCAACAAGGGTATCGAGGTCTCCCTGAACTTTATTCCCGTCGAGACCAAGGACTGGCACTGGAGCATCGGAGGCAACGTCACTTTCCAGAATACCGAGATCACTAAGCTGACCGCAGGTAACTCCGCCAATTACAAGGGAGTAGAGACCGGCTCCAGGCTTGGAGGAACCGACGGCTATTCCGCCCTCCACAGGGTGGGATTCGCCCCCAACGTGTTCTACCTCTACGAGCAGCTCTATGATTCCAACGGCAATCCAGTCCAGAACGGCCTCGTCGACCGCAACGGAGACGGTGAGATCTCTCCTTCCGACCGCTACGTGACCGGATACAGCCCCAATCCCTGGATGTACTTCGGACTCAACACACGTCTGGCTTACAAGAACTGGGATTTCAGCGTCAACGCCCACGGATCAGTAGGCAATTACGCCATCAACAATATCCGCAAGGGCTACAGCTCCTCCAACAGCGATGACGCCAGCAAGGGCTACATCAACAACCTCAGCTCCAAGTTCCTCATCAACGGATGGACGAGCCCCAGCAATGACTACCAGCAGTACTCCGACATGTGGATCGAGGATGCGTCCTTCCTCAAGATTGACGACATCAACCTCGGTTACACATTCAGGCTCAAGAGATTCGCCGAATCCCTCCGTGTGGCTGCTTCCGTGCAGAACGTCTGCATCTGGACAAAGTACACCGGACTCGACCCGGAGCTCTACTCCACTGCCAACATCAATGACGGAGTGGACAACAACATCGTCCCCCGTCCCCGTCTCTACACCGTACGCCTGAACATCAACTTCTAATCTTGACGGAAAATGAAGACATTATACAGATTACTCATCATGGCGGCCGCCGCCTTCGCTGCGGTTTCCTGCCTTGGAGACCTTGATACCATGCCCCTCAACGAGACGGACAACACTTCCGAGACGGCCTACGTCAACAGTGACAGCTATCTCCAAGGTCTCGCCTACATCAACGCCTACTGGGCGTTCGTCAGCCAGACCGACCCGGGCACCGCTGACATCACCGCCCCCGACGCCGGCCAGAGCGAGCTTCTCCGCCAGGTTCTAAACCTCCAGGAGATGACTGCCGACACCTTCAAGTGCGTGTGGACTTCAGACTCCTATGTCCCTGACCTCTGCAACAGCAACTGGACCAGTTCCAATGCAGGCGCGGGCATCGCATACACCCGCCTTCTCAAGGGCATCGCCCTCGTAAACGAGTTCCTTCTCCAGACCGAGGATGAAAAGCTGGATGACCGCGGACACGGTTCCATGAAGGAAACGATCCATGGATACAGGGCAGAAGCCCGTTTCCACAGGGCACTGTTCTTCTACTATCTGATGGACCTCTACGGCAATCCTCCCTTCCCTACCGCGGAGAACATCACCGACGGTTCCCTCCCCGACCAGATCCAGAGGGCTGAGCTTTTCAATTGGATCGAGACCGAATGCCTCGACCTCCTGAGCAGCACGAGCGACATGCCCAAGAAGGGAGAAGTCGAATATCCTCGTCCCACACAGGGATCGGTGGCCGCCCTTCTCGCACGCATGTACCTCAATGCAGAGGTCTACACCGGCACTGCACGCTGGAGCGACGCCCAGACAATGGCTTCCAACGTCATTTCCATGGGTTACCGCATCCACCCCGTGTATGAAGAGCTCTTCATGCAGGACAACACCGAAACCGGAGCAGCGGCTGAAGAATTCATCTTCGGAATCGAGTATGACAAGGATCACGCCCAGAGCTGGGGAGGTACAACCACCCTCGCCTCCGCGTTCTTCGACTCTTCCCGCGCTACTGTCGCCAATCTCCTCGGTTACAGGGACGGCGCCATAGTTCCTGAGGAATGGAACGGATACCATTGCCCCAACGAGTACGTGGAGCGTTTCCACCTGAGCAATGTCACCTGGGACAACCCCGACGGCAGCCTCGGCTACGACAGGGAGGCTTCAGACAAGAGGGCCTTCTTCTACAACCAGGGAGAGCCTGTTTTCGACAACACCAGGACCGAGACCGGCTGGAGGTGCTGGAAGTTCAGCGGACGCTACAGCGACGGACGCCTCAACGACCAGTCCTTCTCCTCGATGGACTTCCCTATCTTCCGTCTCGCGGAAATGTATCTCATCTACGCTGAAGCCGATGCCAGGCAGAACGGCGGCCTCGTGAGTTCTTCCCAGGCCAAGGGTTATCTCAAGGAACTCCGCGACCGTGCAGGCGTCGACATGCCTGCCGACGAGGAACTCACCCTCGACTGGCTGCTCGACGAAAGGGCCCGCGAGCTCATGCTCGAAGGCCACCGCCGCACCGACCTCATCCGCTACGGGTACTTCACCTCGATGTCCTTCCCCTGGCCCTGCAAGGGCGGCGTCGCCGACGGAAAGGTGAACCTTCCCGCCTACCGTACACTATTCCCCTTGTTGGAGTCTGATATCGACGCCAATGAGAAGATGACCCAGAACATTGGATATTAATATGATACACAGCATGAAAAACAAGATATTCATCGCACTGGCGGCTCTTGCGCTGGTCTGCTCATGCCAAATCGACGTGGACAAGACCGAACTCAGCTCCCCTGCCGCCTACAGCGTTCCCGTGCTGGAGGACATGGCCGATATCTTCATCGACAACAACAACAGCAACGAACAGGTGACTTTCCTCTGGTCCGAAGCCTCATTCGGGGTTCCCGTGCAGATCCTGTACAGCCTGTACGCCACCTACGAAGACAAGACCGCCCTGCTTGGAACCTCATTCACCAACTCCCTGACCCTGACCAAGTCCGACATCAACGGCATTGCTGTCAACTCACTGGGAATCAAGGCCAATGATGCGGCTGACATCTCCGCCTACCTCGAAGCGAAGGTGGCCAATACCACGCTTGAATCCGTCAAATCATCCAATACGGTGAGTTTCAACGTGCAGACATTCAAGGCCAAGCTCAACTTCATCTACATCTGCGGACAGTTCCAAAACGGCTGGGATGTCGCCAACGCTCCTCAATTCTGGGAGACTGGAGGTGGTACCAAGACCTACAAGATACTCATAGATTACCTTGCAGGCGGCACCATCACCCCCGGCCAGGACCAGGGATTCAAGATCCTCACACAGAGGGCCTGGGCAGGCGACTATTGGGGCTATGACGGCCTGACTCCCGCCTGGAACTGCCCTGAGAACGGAGACAAGAACTTCCAGTTCGGAGAATCCGCCAAGGAAATCTACCAGATTACCGTCAACCTCAACGACAAGACCATAAAGGCCGACGGCTACTCTGCGATCAGCCTTATCGGAAGTTTCGACGAAAGCGCCGAATGGAAAAAGGACGTAGACCTTGTCTATGACTTTGCTCAGAATATCTGGACAGGCGGTCCTATAACTTTCTCCAGCGGCAATGACTTCCTCATCCGCTTCAACCACGCCTGGGACAAGAAACTCGGCACTGCCACCAAGGCCAGCGACGACGTTGAGAATGGCTATGAACTGGTCGAGGGCGGAGACAACATGAAGGTCCCCGAAGCCGGTACCTATATCATGAAGATCCATGGGAACAGGACTCCCATGGTCATAGTAATGGAAAAACAAGATTAGCCGGATATGAAAAAGATTTTTAGCATACTGACCGCCGTCCTCATCCTGGCCGGATTCGCATCCTGCCAGAAGGCAGAGTCCGAGGACGCTTTCTCCACCTCTCCGGTGGCTCCAGAGCTGGCCGCGCACAACGACATCCTGATGACAGAATCCACAAAAGGAGAAGATGTCGTCTTCACCTGGAGCAAGTACCGCAACCTCGCTGAAGGGCTGAACTACGAGCTCTTCATGGAGAGGAACGAAGTGGCGGTTTCCATCTACAACGGTCCGCTGACCAGTTACAGGAGCGACAAGGCGGATTTCCGTTCCCTCGTGCTCTCCAGCTTCAGCGACCTGCCGGAAAACGACACTTTCTCGCTGTCTTTCTACGTGAGGGTTACATCCCAGGGTGAAGTTTACCAGTCCAACACCATCTCCGTGAACATATACGCATACGGAGACGGAGTAGCACCCGCGGTTTCCCTCGTAGCTGAGGAAACCGTCCTCGACCCGGCAGACCCTCAGGCCGAGGTGTCCCTCATCACATGGGAGCCTGCGAGGCTGGTTTACGGCGAAGAAGTCACTTACAACGTGTATGTGAAGGTATCCGGAGACGAATCCGGCAACGGCGTGCTGCTGGCCGAAGGCCTTACCGGAACCAGCTATTCCGCCACCGTCGACGTCCTCAATGAGGCTATCGTTGCCGCAGGCGGCGAGGAAGAGGCGGCCGTTGACGTTCAGTTCGTGGTCCTCGCGATCTGCGAATCCCTCCCCGGAGGGGTTGAAGGCACCTCGCAGGTCATGAGCATAACCACCTATTCCACTACCTTCCCCGATGTCCTCTACCTGGCGGGCAGCCATCAGGCACAGGCATGGGATCCGGCTTCGGCCCCTACCATCAAGCAGTCCGGCACGATAAAGGGCTACTATGAAGGCATCGTCGACCTGAGATCCCGTGATGAGAACACAGAGTTCAAATTCTGCATCGTTCCCGACTGGGGCGGAGACTTCGGCGGCACTGTGACCGTCACGGAGAAAGACGCCTATACCCAGGCGGAAGGCACGGTCGGAGTTTCCGACAATATTTCGGTTCCTTCTGGCAGATACGTCGTGATGCTCAACATGAAGACGAAGACCATCAAGATGGTCACAATCTCCAGCGTCGGCGTCATCGGAACGGCTGTCGGAGGATGGGAGAACGAGATAACCATGGACTGGGACACCGAGACCAACGTGTTCACCACCCAGGTTGACGCCCTCACCCCCGGAGCATTCAAGTTCCGTCTCAACAATGACTGGGACTGGTCCATTGACGACAGCAACGGCGTCAACGGAGGAGGAGGCGACTACACCAACTCCCTCGAGGGCTCCTACAAGATCAGCCTCGACATGAGTTCCCACCCCTACAAGGTCAAATTCATCAACCTCGAGTATCCCGAAAAGGTTTACCTTCGCGGTTCCCACAACGGCTGGGGTACCGATGTGACCATTTCCGGCAACGGCGAGGGAGTCTACCAGGGTTTCGTAAACATCGGCGGAGAATGGGGATTCAAGGTCACCTCCGGTCCCGGCTGGGCATCTGAAGGCTTCACAGAGTGGGGCCTCGACAGCGAAGGGGACACCAGCGAGGGTGGCGAGATTACCTACAACATGGCTGAAGGCGGAGGCAATATCCGCGAAGCCACCGAAGTAACCTTCGCCAGGGTTACCGTCGACCTCACCAACCTCACCGTCAAGGTTCTCCCCATCAATACCGTGGAGATCTGCGGTTCGTTCACGAGCTGGGGTGTTGACGAGAACTACTTCCTCACCTACAATGCAGAATCAGGAAGCTGGTCCATCGAGAATGTGGAGATCCCCGCAGGCGGCCAGTGGAAGTTCAGGATGAACGATGATTCCAACTGGACGGCCAACCTCGGCTACGGAACCCTCGATGAACTCGTGCAGGACGGTGACAACATCACCGATACCGAACCGGGTGTCTATACCATCGAGCTCTTCATTTCCGACACTCCCTACCATGCCGTACTCACCAAGACCGGTGATTCCGAAGCTCCGAAGTGGGGCAACAGGCTCGTTGTCGCTGGTGACTATTCAGGCCATTCCTGGAACGGCACCGACGACCCCGCCCTCATGGGAGACTTCTCCGGAAAATTCCAGGGCCCTGTCACCATGTACGGCATGAATGACGGATTCAAGTTCGTCCACAACGGCAGCTGGACAGGCGCCACTGCCACCGGAGAGGATGGCTTGAGCTGGACGATCGTCAGCGGAGGCGGCAACAACATGACCCTGCCCGACGGAACCTGGTTCTTCAAGGTAGACATGGAAGCGGGCACCGCTGAAGCCATAGAGGTCACCCAGGTCGGCCTGACAGGAGAGTTCAACTCATGGGGAGACGACGTGGTAATGGATTTCGACAGGGAAACCCACACCTACAGCGGAACCATCACCACCACTGCAGACGGACAGGCGTTCAAGGTCCGCCTTAACGGCTCATGGGACTACTCTCTCGGAGGCGACATGAATGAACTTACCTCGCTCGACGGAGGCAACATGACTCTCGGGAACGCCGGCACCTACACCATCGTCCTCGACATGGCAAGCGCCACTCCTTTCCTGAAAGTTACTGCACAGTAATTTGTTTTCAATATAGCGCCTGACCCTCCCGGGGGCCGGGCGCTATTCATATACTTATGAAATGAAAAGACTGCATTTTGTTTTTCTGGCAGCGCTGGCATCGGCTGTCCTGGCCGGATGCGGGGGCCCTGGCGGCGGGAAGGATGATCCTACCCCGCAGACAGTATCAATTACGGTCTCGCCGACTACCCTTTCTTTCAACACAAGTGAGTCCTCCACCCAGAGCCTCAGCGTGAGCAGCAACGGCAAATGGACGGTGTCTGTGGAAAGTGGAGGCAGCTGGTGCCGTCCTGACGTCTACAGCGGCAACGGAAATGCAACGGTACAGGTCACTGCCGTAGCGAACAACACCACGGAACCCAGATCCACCGCAATCACGTTCAGCGGAGCCGGAGGAGCGAAAGCCACCGTGACCGTAACACAGATTGCCGGACAGGAGGACCCTGTCCGCACCGAGACTGTCACCCTCTCGGCATCTCCGAAAGAATGGGACGGGGTCAAAAGGGCCGGCATCACGTACCAGTTGCTGGCATATTCCTTCGCCGACAGCGACGGCAACGGCTGGGGCGACCTGAAAGGCATTGAGCAGCATCTTGACTACATCGACGGACTGGGGGCAGGAGCCATCTGGCTCTCCCCCATCCAGTCCGCCTCTTCCTATCACGGATACGACGTCAACGACTATGAAGCAATAGACAGCCGTTACGGCAGCGAAACAGATTTCAAGAACCTGATCGGCAATTCCGGCACCCGAGGCATAGACATCTACATGGACTATGTCCTCAACCACAGCGGGAACGGGACAAAGTGGTTCCTTGACGTACTCAGCAACCCCGCGGGCAGCCCATACAAAGACTATTACGTCCTGTCCTCAAATCCCGCGGCCGACGAATCTTCCGGAAGGATTGACAACTATGGCGGGGTATCCACCCATGGGATGGGAGGATGGCATGAAATCGCGGGCTTTAACGGAAGGCTCCATTTCCTGCTCGACTGGACCGGCAGCAAGAAAACCATTACGGTGACTGCGACGACGGCTCCGGCCAAGGATTCCAATCCATCGGCCAGCAAATGGCTCTGGATCGGTGATGAAGGTGCCGTCGGCCTGTATGAGACCTCACCCGGAATCTTCGAAATAACCCTCGACGTCAGGACCAGCTGGGGATTCCTTGTCAAAACGGACAGGGACCAGTGGGGAAACCACAAATGGGGTGCTCCTTCAGGGGCCGGAGACATAGTTTTCGGGACTCCGTTCACCCTCGCCCAGGGAGAGGATTCCGGAAACATCACCTTCAACAACGGGGGATACAGCTATTTTGCAAGCTTCGACGCCTCCATGCCGGACCTCAATTACGGTCCCGCTTCTTCAGCGAGCAGTTCCGCCTGCTTCCAGGCCCTCGCAACCAGTGCGGACAAATGGATAGACATGGGTGTGAACGGATTCAGGCTCGATGCCGTGCTTTGGATATACAACAAGCAGACAGCCGCCAACGTTTCCTTCCTGCGCCAGTGGTACGACCACTGCAACGCCACATGGCAGGCCCGGGGAGGAGACGGCAACATCTACATGGTGGGCGAAGCCTTCGAAGAGGCCAGTACGGTAGCCCCCTATTACGAAGGTCTCCCCTCCCTTTTCGATTTCAGCTATTGGTGGACCCTTAAGGACAGGATCAACGGTTCCAAAGGAAACGATTTCGCATCTACGATCATAGGCTTCCGCAACTCCTACAAATCCAAGCGGGCAGGCTTCATCGACGCCATAAAGCTTTCCAACCACGACGAGGACAGGGCGGCCAACGACCTGGGCCGCAACCTCGGCAAGGAAAAACTCGCGGCAGCCGTCCTCCTGACCTCACCTGGAAAGCCCTTCATCTATCAAGGCGAAGAGCTCGGATATTGGGGGACCAAGAGCGGAGGGGATGAGTTTATCCGCACCCCCATCAAATGGACCCGCTCAGGCTCAGTCCCCACCGCAGCCCTCAACGGGAACGTGGACAACGGGATGCTTACCGCCGACATCTCCGTGGAAGCTCAAAGTTCCGATGCGAACTCCCTTCTCAACCTTTACAGGACTTTTGCGAAACTCCGCAACACCTATCCCTCCCTCGCCAACGGCGAAATGAGCGTCCATCCCACCTACAACTCCTCCAACACTTCCTTCCCCATGCTTGGGGTCTGGTACATGACCTATGGAAGTGAAAAGACCCTGGTGGTACACAATTTCCGCTCCTCTCAGGTCACAGCCTCATTCGGCACCGAAGACCTGAGTCGGCCTGTCGGACTGAACGGGACGACGACCCTCACGACAAAGACGGAGAACGGCACGCTCACAGACAACAGCCTTACGCTCAGCGCATACGGCACTGCCGTGTTCCTGATTTCAGAATAATTGTATCTTTGCAGCTCAATAACAGGATCATAGATGAAAGCAACAGGAAAAATATTGTCAGCAATCCTCCTCGCCGCAATGGTATCTTGCGGAGGCGGATCGAAAGGGAATGTCCCGGATGTCCCGGACGTTCCCGTCACTCCTGACACTCCCGCCACCCCAGACGATACAGGCGGACAGGGGGAGGATGAAGGCGGCGCCGGCGATGCAGCCTTCTTCGCAAAAGGAGCCGACATAGGATGGGTAACCGAGATGGAAAGCAAGGGTTACAAATTCTACAATAACGCAGGTGCAGAAAGAGAGCTCACCTCCCTGCTGAAAGAAACAGGCTTCAACAGCGTACGCTACAGGGTCTGGGTCAATCCTTCTTCCGGGTTCAACAATGTCGACGATGTCCTGGCCAAATGTCTCAGGGCAAAGGAACTCGGCATGAAAATCATGATTGATTTCCATTATAGCGACACCTGGGCTGATCCGGCAAAACAGATCATTCCTACCTCCTGGCAAGGATTCACGTCCTCTTCCCAGATGGCTTCCGCCGTTACTGAACATACAACCAGCGTCCTCCAGACCCTCAAGGACAACGGAATTGACGTAACCTGGGTCCAGCC
>CACXFP010000086.1 GCA_902766985.1 uncultured Bacteroidia bacterium
GGGTTCTCGAAAGGATGGAGGCATGAGCCTCTGAAGGGAACCTATTACGACTGCGCCACACGCATCAATCCCTCCGACGTGGAGGCTCATGGCTATGAAATCCGGGCCTCCAAGAAGCTTATCTGCTTCGACCTCGACGGTACGCTTACCCAGCACAAGACACCCATATCCCCTGAGAACAGGGCCGTCCTGGACAAACTTGCCGAAAGGTATATGCTCGTAATGGCAGGAGGCGGAGGGTGCGAGAGGATCTACAAGCAGATGGGGAACTACCCTATAGACATCCTGGGCAACTACGGGATGCAGGAAAGCACCGTCAAGGATGGGAATTTTGTGATGGTCAGGGACCTGAAAGAAGAGGTTGACCGGGAATTTTTCGAAGAAAGATGCAACTACCTGCGCAAGAAATACGGCTATACCAGGTACAAAGGCGAATCACTGGAATTCCATGAATCCGGGATGGTGACGTTCGGCCTGCTCGGAACCAAGGCTGCCGCAAAAGACAAACTCTTATTCGACCCGGACAAGGCCAAGAGGAGAGCCATGCTGCGCGAAGTCCAGGAAATATTCAAGGATTATTCCGTATTTATCGGAGGGACGACCTCCTTTGACATCGCAAAGAAAAAATACAACAAGTACGACTCACTTATGGAATACGCCCGCCAGAGAGGTATCTCAAAGGATGAGATACTGTTTGTCGGGGACGATTTCGGAGACGGTGGCAACGACAGCCAGGCAAGGCTTTACGGTCTTGACTATATCCAGATAGACGATTACACCAAACTTCCCGAGCGTCTGGAATTCCTGTACAGATAACCGTTGCTTGAAAAGGGCCGGTCGCCTTTTTTCAATGGCCCGGTTAAAAACTTTTTGGGGTTTTTGTGTTTTTGGCACGATAATGGTATTAACGCCTAATCGGACAAAATACACATAAGCTGATATTGATTTAGTTAGAATTGCAGCGGGGCCTGTCGGGAAGACACGCCCCGTTTTCTTTTATTCCTGCTTGCCGCCTGCAATGTCGAGAAGCTCGTTGGTGATGCGCTGCTGGCGGGATTTGTTGTAATCCAGAGTGAGATCTTCCAGTATCTCATTACCGTTGTCCGTAGCTGTCTGCATGGCTACGGTACGGGCGGCATGCTCTGCCGCAGAGGTATCAAGCAGGACGGTGAACAGCTTCAGCCTTAGATAGTTGGGAATCAAGGTCAGGATAAGTTCCTCCTTGGAGGGTTCAACGATGTATTCAACCTCCCCTCCGTCCCCGGACTTTATCGAGAGGGGCAGCCACACCTCCTGTAACGTGGGTTGGGACGCAGTGGAAGCATAGTGGTTGTACACAAGTTCCACCTTGTCAAACCTGCCCGCCTCAAAGCCGTCCATCACCTCCTTTGCAAGGATGGATGCGCCCTCGAAGGATGGGTGTTCGGACAGTTCCGAGAAGTCAGCGGGAGAGGGGTGGAGAGACTTCCTCATCGCTTCCGCCATCTTCCTGCCGACCGAATACACCGTAACCTTCACACCCTTGCCTTCATATTCACCGACCACCTTCCTGACCTGCCGGATAGCATTGGCATTAAAGCCTCCGCAAAGGGAAGCATTTGAGGAAAAAGCGATCAGCGCCACGCTGCGGACTTCCCTCTCCTGCGCATAAGGACTTTCGGACACGGATACACCTTCCCCAAGCAATCCCTCAAGGATATGGTTCATCCTGGACTGGTACGGGAGCATGCCTCCGATGGCGTTCTGGGCCTTGTGCAGCTTCGCAGAAGCGACCATCTTCATGGCCGAAGTTATCTTCAGCGTACTGCGCACCGAAGTGATCCTTCCCTTTATTTCCTTGAGCGACGGCATTTATTCCTTGACTATATAATGGCGGGCGACCGAAGAGGCCACTTCCTTGATAATCTTTTCCACTCCTTCATCCATTCCTCCGGCTTCCAGGACATCCAGCACGTCTTCCTTGTGAGACGCCCTCATCCTGTCCAGAAAATCACCCTGGAACTCCCGGACCTTGTCGATGGGGATCTTTGCCATAAGGGCATGGGTGCCACAATACAGGATGGCCACCTGCTCTCCCACCGGCATGGGGCTGTACTGGGCCTGGATGAGAAGCTGGTTGTTCTTGCGGCCCTTGTCAAGGGCCATCGCGGTCACGGGATCCATGTCGGACGAGAATTTCGAGAAGGACTCGAGCTCATTGTACTGGGCCTGGTCGATCTTCAGGGTTCCCGCCACCTTCTTCATGCTCTTGACCTGGGCGCTGCCTCCCACGCGGGATACGGAGATTCCCACATTGACCGCCGGACGGAATCCCTGGTTGAAAAGCGAGGTTTCCAGATATATCTGTCCGTCGGTGATGGAAATCACGTTGGTGGGGATATATGCGGACACATCTCCCGCCTGGGTCTCGATGATTGGAAGGGCGGTAAGCGACCCCCCGGCTTTCACCTTGCCCTTCAAGGACTCAGGGAGGTCGTTCATGCTCTCCGCGACCTCCTGTTGTGCGGTGATTTTGGCCGCCCGTTCCAGCAATCTTGAATGGAGATAGAACACATCCCCAGGATATGCTTCGCGACCGGAAGGACGCCGGAGGATGAGGGAAACCTCCCTGTAGGCCACCGCCTGTTTCGAGAGATCGTCATATACTACGAGGGCAGGACGGCCCGTATCGCGGAAATACTCTCCGATGGCGGCTCCGGAGAAAGGTGCGAAATACTGCAGGGCGGCAGGATCGGCAGCCGTGGCGGCCACCACAATCGTATAGTCCATGGCCCCCCTGGCGCGGAGGGTATCCACTATATTTGCCACCGTGGAGCCCTTCTGTCCCACTGCCACATAGATACAATAGACAGGCTTCCCTTTGAGAAATTCCCCTCGCTGGTTGATGATGGTATCGATGGCTATGGCGGTCTTGCCCGTCTGGCGGTCACCGATAATCAGCTCCCTCTGGCCACGGCCGATGGGAATCATGGCGTCGATCGACTTGAGTCCCGTCTGGAGAGGTTCGTTCACAGGCTGGCGGTAGATCACACCCGGGGCCTTCCTCTCGAGAGGCATCTCCACAAGGTCGCCCTTGATGTCGCCCAGACCGTCGATAGGGTTCCCGAGCGGGTCCACCACGCGGCCGACCATGGACTCGCCCACCTTGATGGAGGAAATTCGGCCCGTCCTGCGGACGGTCATGCCCTCTTTCACCATATCGGTGGGACCCAGGAGGACTGCTCCGACATTGTCCTGCTCGAGGTTCATCACGACAGCCATCACCCCGCTCTCCGTTTCGAGCAGCTCGCCGGCTTCGGCCTTGCCGAGACCATATATGCGGATGACGCCGTCGCTGACTTGAAGGATCTTCCCTATCTCTTCGAATTTAAGGGAGACGTCGATGTCCCTGAGCTGCGAAAGCAGCACGTCGGATATTTCACTTGGTTTTATTGTCTGCGCCATATTCTCTATACTACCCTTCTGTTTTTCTCAATGAACTGATGCCTGATGGTCTCGATCTGACGGGCCACGCTCGCATCCACCATGTAATCGTCTATCTCAAAGATAAAACCGCCGATAAGGTCCGGCCTCACCTGGGTTTCCACCACGATATTGTCCCCAGTCACCCGGCTCATAAGGGCCACGAGCCTGTCCCTGAGGTCATCAGACTCCACCGCGGTAATGAGCCTGCACATCCTGATGCCACGCGACCTGTAGTACCTGGTCAGGTAATCCTGGAAAATCAGCCTGAGTTCACTCTCGCGCCCACCCTTTATCACGAGCCGCAGGAATTTTTCCAATTCCGGACGGAGGGTACCCTCTCCCAGGGCTGCAGAAAACAGGGCGATTTTCTCGCCTGTGGAAACGGCTACCGGATCTTCAAGCGCACGCTGCAGTGCCGGCACCTGGGAGAGCGCCTGCGCAAGGACCGGCACCTGTGAGGCAACGGCTTCAGTGCCCCCGGTGAGTTCAGTGTACTCGAAAAGGGCCTTGGCATAGCGTGAAGATATGATTCCGGTATTCATCTGATCCTAGTTCCTTATTCCCGCAGGGATGGCCGAGGATATTTCCCCCGCCATCTTCTCGGCCAGCCGTATCTGCTGCTCCTGTGAAGAAAGATTCTCCCGGACCACCTTTTCGGCGACCTCCACGGAGAGTTCCGCAACCTGGCGGCGGATATCCCTTATGGCGCTCTCCTTCTCGGCCTCGATTTCCGTCCTGGCTTTCTTGAGGATGATGGAAGCCTCTTCGCGGGCTTCTTCCTTTGCCTGGGCGATAATCCTGTCCTTGGTTTCAGAAGCCTCCTTGAGAAGGCGGGCCTGTTCCTTTTTGGTCGCCTCGATAAGGGCGGCCTGCTCTTCGGAAAGGGAGAGCAGCTTCTCCTGCGCCTCCCGCGCGAGACGCAGCGAGGTGTCGATGTGCTCGCTCCTCTTCTCAACCATCCTTGTGATTACGGGGAACCCGAATTTGGCAAGGACGAAGAAGACTATGCCGAAGATTATGGCCATCCACAGTAGGAGGCCCGTATCTGGAGTTACAAGAAACATCCTTTTGGAATACTTACTTGACGACTATGGCCAGCAGGCAGACGATGATTGCAAACAGGGCCGCGCCTTCGATCATACCGGCTACGATGATCATGCTGGAACGGATGTCACCGGAAGATTCGGGCTGACGGGCGATGGCCTCCATGGAAGAAGATCCGATCTTTCCTATTCCGTATCCCGCGGCAAATGCTGCGAGGGCGGCGCCTATTGCGGCTCCGACTTTGCCCATGGCCGCTCCGGCGACCGCCTGAAGAATGATTGCAAGTAACATGATTCTATGATTTTTAATTGTTTATGATTTCTGTCTCGCCAGTCCGATATATATGGATGAAAGCATTGTGAACACGTAAGCCTGGATGAAGGAAATCAGCATTTCCAAACAGTCCAGGAAAATGCCGAAGGCGACGCTGACCACGCTCATCGACCCGGTCATCACCGACCCGTATTTCGCCATTATGAAGATGATGCAGACCACGCTGAGGATCTGGATATGCCCTGCAAGCATGTTGGCGAAAAGCCTTATTGTAAGGGAAACCGGCTTCATAATGGCGCTGAACACCTCGATGACCGGCATGATGGGCTTGAGGAAGCCAGGAAC
>CACXFP010000087.1 GCA_902766985.1 uncultured Bacteroidia bacterium
AGTTTGCCGGCGTCTTCCATGCGGAGGACGCCGGCTTTTTCCAGTTCTTCCACAGTCCATTTCTCCCGGGGATTATTCTCCCGGAACAAGACGATCCCATGGGCAGCATACCTGCCGATATACGGATGCAATCTAAGGGAGTCCTCTGGAAGCGACCACAGGCGATATGGCCTGACAAAAGCCGGATCCACCGTTACAAGGTCCTCCAGCCCTTCATATTTTTCCCTGTCGAAATTCCTGATATCCATAAGCTGTTCCTTGTAGGAATACCCGCCGAGCCTGCTGCGGTATTCCACCATCCTTGAGGCGAACCACCCTCCGATGCCGGGCAGGGTCTCGAAATCGGCCGAGTCGGCCCGGTTCAGGTCTATCTTCGGGATATCAATAAAGGGCTCAAGACGTTTATACACAGAGTCCGCTACGACATATGACTTCGCAAAATCGCTCCTCCTGCGGAAACGCCCGCCTTTCTTCCGATAGTTGTCTATCGACTGAGCCTGCCGTAAGGAAAAGCCCAGCCTCTGCAGGTCTTCCACCGACACGGTATTCGGATCGAACCTGAATGACTCCCGGCCACGTTCCGTATTCAGTTCCCTTTCCCTGACCACCTTGGGATGATGGGCCGACGGCTTCCTGTAAGAACGGCCTCCCGCCTGCGGATTACCGGAATATCCGATTACGGCATCACCACCGGAACGGGGGACTTCCACGAAAACGGTATCCGGGGAATCCCTGTCAGCCAATATCTTCATGACGGCCGCATGATGTATAAAGACAGCTGTCTGATAACCGATTATGAGAAAGACGAGGGCGATTGCCCCGGTAGCGAACGATGTACCCAGCCTACTGCTCCCCTTCTCCGTTCCCTTTCTTCCCTCCATGTCCTTCCCTCCTCGAATCCGGTTTGCCCGCCACTATGATGACAATCTCGCCCTTGGGTTCATGTTCGGAGAACCAGGCCAGAACCTCTTCCAAGGTGCCGCGGCGATATTCTTCATGAATCTTGGAAATTTCCCTGGCAACGCAGCACTGACGTTCAGGGGAAAAATGCTCGATAAACTGTCCAAGCGTTTTGACGAGCCTGTATGGTGACTCGTAGAAAACCATGGTCCTTGTCTCCGATTCCAACGAGGCAAGAAGGGTCTGGCGGCCTTTCTTCACGGGCAGGAACCCTTCGAAACAGAAACGGTCGCAAGGAAGGCCGGAAGAAACTATCGCGGGAATGCAGGCGGTAGGTCCAGGAAGCGTCTCCACTTCGATGCCTTCTGCCGCACATGTACGGGCGAGAAGGAAACCCGGATCGGATATGCCGGGAGTGCCGGCATCGCTGATCAGGGCCACATCAAGCCCTTCAAGGATCTTGTCCTTTATGAGCGCGGCAGTCTGATGCTCGTTGAATTTGTGATGGGACTGCACCTTGCCATGGATGTCATAATGACGGAGCAGCACGGAACTCGTCCGCGTGTCCTCGGCAAGGATGAGGCCGGCTTCCTTGAGAACGCGTACCGCCCTGAAAGTCATGTCTTCCAGGTTGCCGACCGGTGTAGGTACGATGTAAAGTTTTCCACTCATATCAGTTCAGGATTTATAAAAGTCAGGTCTGGGGAAAGGATCAGCGGAGCTTGCGGCGCACGGCCATCATGAACCTGTACACCACGTCAGAGTCAAGATTCCACTGGGGGAACTCGTTCAGGACGTACCCGATGGCTTCACTGATGCTGCCCATCGCATTGAGGGTATCTATGGTGTTTCGGAACTTCATGGGATCCTCCCCGAAAAGCGTATTGATGAACAGGACGCGGTCATTCAGGGATATGGCGCTGATGATGTTGGAAACGGGAGAACCGGGCATATCAGTCCTCCAGGACTGTTTTTCTGTCAGTCTGTCCAGGACGGCATGCTTCTCCTTCAGGCTCTCGGCATCGTTGAGTTCAAGCACTTTTTTCTTCTCCTCCACAGGGGCTTCGGACGGCTCCGGATCCGGGGCAGGCAGGTCAACAGGGAATTCAACGGGAAGATCTTCAGGCAGGTCGTCGACGGAGATATCTATCGGCATCTCTTCCGGGATGACAGCAGCCGGTTCCGCAACCACCGGCTCTTCCCTCTCAGGCTCAGCCGGAACGGAAGGCTCGGATACAACCATGTCGCTGATATCCAAGTCAATCGGCTCGGATACCGGCTCCGGCTCTGGTTCAACTTCCGGTTGAGGTTCAACCTCAGGCTCAGGTTCAGGGTCGGTCTCTGGCTCCAGCTCTGGTTCGGCTGCAGCTTCAGGTTCGGAGACTGGTTCCGGCACTGCGACCGGTTCCTCTATGTCAGGTGCCGCAACGGCCTGGTCTTCTTCCGGATCGGGAAGCAGGACGGCCACGGCATCGACTTTGGCCTCAAGTACATCGATCTGCGACTTCAGGCTTTCGAGGGAAGCCTTGATCTCCGACAAAATCTTCAGCTGCGTATTTTCCATAAATGCGAATTTGACTATATTTGCAATGGGCAACAACAAATTTAAGGAAATGTTTTCGGAAAACACAAAAAAAACAGGCTGCATAGAAGTAATCTGCGGCTCAATGTTCTCAGGCAAGACGGAAGAGTTGATAAGGAGGCTCAAAAGGGCCCGTTTCGCCAACCAGAAAATCGAGATCTTCAAGCCGACCGTGGACACCAGGTATTCTGACATGGACGTGGTTTCCCATGACCTCCAGAAAATACCGTGCACTCCTGTCAAGGATCCGAAACACATGCTCGAGGTGGCAGGCGACGTCCAGGTCATCGGTATCGACGAGGCCCAGTTCTACGACGAATCCCTCGTGGAAGTGGCGCAGGAACTTGCCAACCGGGGGAAAAGGGTCATCATAGCGGGCCTGGACATGGATTTCAAAGGAAAGCCTTTCGGCCCCATACCTGCCCTCATGGCCATCGCCGAAGATGTCCAGAAAGTGCACGCAATCTGCGTGAAATGCGGCAATCTCGCAAGTTATTCCCACCGTCTCTCATCCAGCAAGAAACTGGTCGTGCTCGGCGAAAAGGACGTATACGAACCCCTGTGCCGCCAGTGTTTCAACGAAGCGAGGAAAGAGGACTGACGGACACGGCTCCTAATTTCTCGGGTGGTGGGACAGGATGGCCTGCTGCCAGGTACTGCTGTCCACATGGGTATATATCTCGGTCGTGAGTATGGACTCGTGTCCGAGCATTTCCTGGACCACCCTGAGGTCCGCCCCGTTCTCGATGAGATGGGTGGCGAAAGAATGGCGGAAAGTATGCGGGGACACGTTCTTGTAGATCCCCGCTGCGGAAACGGCTTCCTTGACTATCTTGAAAACGGCCACCCTGCTCAGGGCCCGTCCGAACCGGTTCAGGAACAGGATGTCCTCGCACCCTGAAGAAGGCGCGCCCCTGACCTCCAGGTAGTCGGAAACGCAACCGGAGGCAACCTCCCCAATAGGGATTATCCTCTCCTTGTTCCCCTTTCCCACGACCCTGACATATCCTTCCTCAAGGTAGATGTCCGAAATCTTCAGCGAAGACAGTTCGGACACACGCAGGCCGCAGCCATACAGGACTTCAAGGACGGCCCGGTCCCTGCGGCCGGTTGCAGAAGACAGGTCGACGGAATCCATGACGGCCGACACTTCTTCAACAGACATCACATCGGGCAGGTAACGTCCGAGTTTCGGGGTATCCACCCCGTCGCAGGGATTGTCGCTGCGGTTCCCGTCTTCCACATACCATCCGAAAAAGGATCTCAGGGAGCTGAGGAGCCTGGCCTGTGAGCGGCGGGACACTCCCCCTTCCCCTTTGTGGGATTTTCCGGAGCCGGTACTGAAAGGACCTCCCGTATCCGCTACGTTCTCGCTCCGGGCGGAAAGCCATGATACTATATCATCCGTGACAACAGCGTCCGGCATCTTCCGGCAAAAAGTGAAGAACTCCTCGACATCACGGCGATAGGAGGATTCCGTGTTCGAAGAGAGTCCTCTTTCTATCGTGAGGTAGTACGAAAAGTCTTCCAATATTTTCTGAAGCAGGTCCACGGTTACAAATTTATGAAAATAATGCTTATATTTGCTAAAATTGACTTATACGAAATGATACGGTCCGGAAAACTTCTTCCATATATCGCAGCCGTTGCATC
>CACXFP010000088.1 GCA_902766985.1 uncultured Bacteroidia bacterium
ATGGCCTCGAAACTTGTAAGCGATTTCGGCTCCGAAGTCCCTTCCGACATCGATGCGCTGATGACCCTCCCCGGAGTCGGGAGAAAGACTGCAAACGTCATAGCCTCAATCGTCTATAACAAACCCGTAATAGCCGTCGACACCCACGTCTTCCGCGTTTCCCACAGGATCGGCCTCTCGGACGGAAAGACACCCGAGGCCGTGGAACGCGAACTTGAACGCCACATACCCGAAGAAGACCGGGCCCGTTCCCACCATTGGCTCATCCTTCACGGACGATACACCTGCACTGCCCGTGCCCCGAAATGCGCATCTTGCGGACTCGCACCCTGGTGCAGGGAATTCAAGTCCCTATCTTGACACGAAGAGAAGGGCCTTCATGGAATAGATGGCAAACGCCTCATAATAAATAAGATTTCTCAATATCGAAAACGCTGTACTCTTTTCGAGGACAGGCCTGCCTGGTTAACGTTTTCCACGCAGACCAGGGCTTTTCTGCCTGCCGGAGCCGGCAGCCGGACCTTCATTTCCTGGGGAACGACCGGTACCGTATTGTCCCCGTTCCTCATAAACGACTGATACTCCCCTGTCTCGGGGACACGGGCAAGGAGTTCTCCGTCCAGATAGACATTGAAACAAAAAATGCCAGAATCCGGATCCGCATCGCAGCGCCAGGAAATGGTGAGGGAATCCCGCTCTGCTGCAACATCCACTCTGCACGGAGCCGGAGGTGCCGTCCTGTCCAGGACGTCGTTGGTAATGGCATACTCCCTCCACGCCTTCGCAGAAGATTCATCAGGGAAACGGCAGCAAGCCGACTTGTCGCCAGAATACCCCTTCTCCGGGAATATCCTGAATGTCAAGGTGTCACCAAGCCAGGTACGGGAAGGATCCGCCTCCCGCATCCGTCCGCGGGAAGCCAGGCGCTCCCGGATGGCACTCTCGAAAAACGGGAGCATCATATGACGGAGCCTGGTGTAATTGTGGGTCTCCCCTTTGTTCTCAACGATGGAGACGGGGGCGCCGATTGCCCGTAATTTGTCGAAGGCATCCCGGGCCGTCTCCCTGCACCCGGGAAACTCCTGGCGGTCTCCGTAACGGAGCAGGACAGGAATCCGTTTGTTTTCCTGGGAATAATCCCATTGGGGCTGGAATGCGGCTGAGTAGCAGACTGCGGCCAGGATCCGTTCAGGATACTCATGCAGCATCGCCAGGGTCCAGTGTCCGCCGCCGGAATGACCCCAAATCAGCCAAGGTGCGGATGTCAGCTCAGTCCTTCCCGTGGCTCCGGCAGCTTTGGAAAGCACTTTCATCAAGGCCGCGGCGCTGCCGCTTTCCGGGTGGGTCCACACCCCGCAATCCCCATGAAGGGCCGTCTCCAGGACCGCGAGGTTCCATTTCCTGGCAAAGGAACGGTACTGAAGGTCGTACGGTTTGGTTATCCCGAATCTCTCCATCCCGCACCCATGCTGAAGCACCATCACTCCTCGCAGGGGTTTCCGTCCGCCAGGAATCCAGAGACCGTATTCCGCAAAATCAGCAAAGGAACATTCGTCGCCGGAAATGACGTACCGGAGAACGGTATCCTTCTGATGGACAGCCCCGAACAGGGAGCCTGCCACCAAAAGGACCGCAAGGGCCGAAATCAGTATCCGTCTCATCCTACGAACTGCTTTCTGAGAGCTTCTATCTTGGCCTCGGCGTTGTCTCCTACGGCTCCGAAATAGAACTTTATCTTCGGCTCGGTGCCTGAAGGCCTGACGGACACAACGTCGCCCTCGCTGCTGAAGAACTGGAGAACGTTGGACTTGGGAAGACCGGTCTTCTCAGTTTCAAGGTAATCGACGACCTTCACCACAGGGGTGCCGGCGAGGGCCTTGGGAGGATCCTGCCTCATGTCGGCCATTATTTTCTGGATTTCCTCCGCGCCGGTCTTGCCCTTGCGGACAAGGGACACGAGGCCCTCACGGTGGTAGCCGTATTCCTTGTAAATCTCCTGCATCAGCTGGTATAGGGTGAGCCCCCTGTCGGCCGCCCAGGCCGCACACTCGGCGATGAAGCAGCATGAAATCGGGGCATCCTTGTCCCTGACATACTCGCCCACGTTGAAGCCGTAGCTCTCCTCTCCTCCGCAGATGAACTCTCCCTTGCCTTCATTCCTCCTGACCACGTCGGCGATGAACTTGAATCCCGTAAGGACGTCATAGCACTTGATGCCGAAACTGGCGGCAATCTTGGCGATAAGGCTCGAGGTCACGATGGTCTTCACCACATATTTCGTAGAATCGAGCTTGCCGAGTTCCTTCCAGCGGGTGAGGATGTAATATGTGAGCATGGAAGCGGTCTGGTTGCCGTTGAAGAGGACGATTTTACCGTCATTGTCACGCACGGCGATTCCCACCCTGTCGGCATCGGGGTCAGTGGCCATCACGAGGTCGGCCCCGTTCTTCTCGGCCACGGCAATGGCCATCTCCAGGGCGCTGTGCTCCTCAGGGTTGGGCGACACGACAGTGGGGAAATTACCGTCGCTGACATCCTGTTCGGGGACATGGATCACATTCTTGAATCCCAGACGGTCAAGGCACTCGGGGACTATGCGGACGCCGCAGCCGTGGAGGGGGGTATAGACTATCTTGAGGTCGCTGTGGCGGGCCCTGGACTCGGGAGAAAGAAGAAGGCCGAGAACGTCATCCATATAGGCCTCGTCCATTTCGTGGCCCATCATCTCTATCGTGCCTGCTCCATCACCCGGAGTGAATTTCACCTGCGAGGGGTCGGTAATCTTCGCGACCTCGGCCACGATGTCCTTGTCGACCGGGGAGGTAATCTGGGCTCCGTCGGACCAGAACACCTTGTAGCCGTTGTACTCCTTGGGGTTGTGGGAAGCGGTGATCATGACGCCGGCCGTGGCCTTCTTGGCCCTGACCGCATAACTCATCAGGGGCACCGGATGGATACTGTCGTAGAGATATACATGGATGCCGTTGGCGGACAGCACGTTCGCGGTGATCTGCGCGAATTCATGGCTGTTGTTGCGGCTGTCGAACGAGACGGCGACGCTGAGTCCATCACCTCCGACATTGTTTTTCAGATAGTTGGCAAGTCCCTGGGTGGCCATCCCGACGGTGTAGCGGTTCATCCTGTTGGTCCCCGCCCCCATCAGGCCCCTGAGGCCTCCGGTGCCGAATTCCAGGTTCTTGTAGAACGCATCCTCGAGGCCGGCGGGATCGGTATCCCTGAGCCTTCTTATTTCCTCCTTGGTCTTCTCGTCGAAATCTCCGTCCAGCCATCTCTGCGCGGCTTCCATATAATCAAGTGTCATAAAATTATGTTTTAAGGGTCTGTTTTGAAATGTCCCCAAATTTACGGTTTTTCCGTTTCATGCACAAGACGGAAGGCAAAAAAAGCCGGCCCGCATTCCATGCGGACCGGAGTCATTCAAGCCAAAAGGAGGACTAATAGGCTAAGGGATTGCCTTCGTTAGAACTATACAGCGTCGCCGAGGAAAGTTCATAGACCTTTCCGGGTTTGAAATCAAATTCAGGCAAGGTATAAACATGGTCAACGTCGCCAGCGGTCCTGACATTGACAACCAGCTGGTGAGCTCCCCAGCCGTAAAAATTGAACCACACGGCGTACACATCCTCCTCCAGGGTACAATTCGTCAGGTGGGCATCCAAAGAGTAATAATAACCGAAGGAGACATTATTGGAGGTAGCTCCAACCTGAAACGGCAGTGTATACATCCGAATGCCCATCTTGGTGTCTGAAGTACTGTTAAGTTTGATCGTCGCCACTTCGCTCTGGGTCCCTTCGAGGAGCTTCAATCCTTTTGGGAACCTCAAAATGACCACGCAAGGACTGAATGCAGTGACAGGGTCGATGGTTCCGTCTGCATTGATTTTGGTTCCTGCTGAAACAGCGCAGTAGTCCGGAAGGGAAGCCAGGGTCCCGTCAAAATTCCCAAAATCTACCATAGGTTGACCGTCAGAGAGTATATCAGAATACGGATAAGTTATACGCAACGAAGTATAACTGTTCTTGACTGCGGTAGCGATATTGCTGGCATCGCAATGGAACACGGCGGAACCGTCGGAATTGACTTCAGTGCAAACGAATTTCTCATTCTGGTATTCGTCAAAGTCCTTATGGGAATAGACAAAGGAAAGGGCGTCGCCGACCTTCCAGGCCTGCTTGAAACCATAGCCGTCGGCAGTAAGCACCGTTTTGGTACCGTCGGCGGGAGCCCCGAGGGTAATCGTCATGGGTGAGGGCTGAAGTCCAGCCGGAGTCTCATTCTTGGTGCAGGAGGCCAGGGCCGCAAGTCCTGCAATGGCAAAAATCAAAGTCTTTTTCATTTTTCGGTCCTCCTTTTTTCAGATTATTTGACCGGGAAGGTCTCCGGGAGCAGGAAGGGTTTCGTCCCTGCTCACAGCAATGACAGTCTCAAGGCAGAGCCCGAGTTCTTCGCACTCCGGTGCGAAGTAGAATTCTTTTCTGTTCATGGGTTAAATGGGATTATGGGGTTATAATTATTTGATACACAATAAATTACTACCCCCCCCCCGCATAATTCGGAGGGCGATCATCAGTAGCGAATTTAAGAATTATTCTTTTGAATACAAAAAAATTCAATATCTTTGCAATCCCGAACCCGGGACCTTAGCTCAGTCGGTTCAGAGCGCTTGCTTCACACGCAAGAGGTCGGCAGTTCGAATCTGCCAGGTCCCACAAGTAGTCAATAAG
>CACXFP010000089.1 GCA_902766985.1 uncultured Bacteroidia bacterium
CAGAGCCCCTCTCTTCCAAGGCGCAGGCCCCGTCAATGGGAAGGGAAATCGAATTCGAGCAGGCGAAAGCAGGGAAATCCTCCCCCGTCCCGGACCTTAAAGGGCTGGGACTGAAGGATGCCATATATGCCATTGAAAACAGCGGATACAGGTGCAGCTACTCAGGCAGCGGACACGTATCCTCGCAGAGTCCGGCCCCGGGAAAGGCGGCGGCCCCAGGCTCTACGGTAACCATAACACTACAGTAGGATGAACCTCGGCAGGATAATAAAGGGAAGCGGAGTGGAGAATGTCCGCGGAGACAGGAACAGGGAGATCGCAGCAATCTGCAGCGATTCCAGGAAAGTGTCTCCGGGAGCCCTATTCGTTGCAGTGAAAGGATTCGGAACCGATGGCCACGCCTTCATTGCAAAGGCGGTGGAAGCCGGGGCCGCGGCCGTAGCATATGACAACGAAGACGCCCTGCAGGGAATCGATACAAAGGATGCGGTCCTCGTAAAGGTAGGCAGTTCACGCCACGCCCTCGCGATAATGGCCGCCAACTTCTACGACAATCCTTCACGGAAACTCACCCTGGTCGGGATCACCGGCACGAACGGGAAGACCACCACGGTCACCCTTCTGTACAACCTTTTCATGGGACTGGGATACAACTGCGGACTGCTTTCGACGATTGCCAACTACGTGGGCAGGAGAAGGAGCGAGACGGCGAACACCACCGCGGATCCCATCACCATCAATTCCCTGCTCGCCGAAATGGCCGCCGCAGGCTGCGAATACTGCTTCATGGAAGTCAGTTCAATCGGGGTAGAACAGGAGAGGGTTGCCGGGCTGGAATTCAAGGCGGGGATATTCTCCAACCTGACCCATGACCATCTCGACTACCACAAGACTTTCGCTGAATACCTCCGCTGCAAGAAACTTTTCTTCGACAACCTCCCGGAGGATTCCTTCGCAATCATCAACACCGACGACAGGAACGGCTCCGTCATGGTCCAGAACACCAAAGCAAAAGTCGTAACCTACGCCTGCCGAAACGCCGCCGACCACACCTGCAGGATAATGGAGGAGAGTTTCGAAGGAATGCTGCTTAAGATTGACGGAAAAGAATGCTGGACCAGGCTTATAGGCCAGCACAACGCATACAACCTGCTCGCAATCTACACAACGGCAATCCTGATAGGAGCCAAGGAGGACGAGGCCCTGGTGGCGCTGAGTTCGCTGGAATCCGCCCCAGGAAGGCTTGAGACCATCCGCGGACCCCGCTCCCTGGCCGTCATAATCGACTACGCTCACACACCCGATGCCCTCACAAATGTGCTCAGGACCCTGAAGGACATAGCTCCGAAGGAGCAGCTCACCTGCCTCTTCGGCTGCGGAGGAGACAGGGACAGGACCAAGAGGCCGGAAATGGCCAGGGCCGCGGAGGAATACGCAGACAGGATAATCGTGACCTCAGACAATTCCCGCACGGAACGGACGGAAGACATAATGGAGGACATCCGGAAAGGGTTCTCCCGGAAAGGCATGTCAAAGGCCCTGTTCATCTCCGACCGTAAGGAGGCGATCCGCACTGCCATGATGACCGCAGCAGACGGAGGGGCTGTCCTCCTCGCAGGGAAAGGCCATGAGGACTACCAGATAATCGGAAATGAAAAAAGGCACTTCGACGAAAGGGAAATCGTCGGGGAGGTCTTCAGGACAATGGAAAACAGGTAACAGGATATGATATACGCCTTATTGAAATATTTACACCGTTCCGGGATAGACTTCCCGGGAATGGGATTGATGAACTACTTGTCGTTCAGGGCAATGCTTGTGGGGGTCTTCGCAATCTTCATAACCTTCTGCATCGGCATGCCATACATCAGGATGATGCAGCGCAGACAGCTCGGCGAGACCATAAGGGATCTCGGCCTGGAAGGACAGCTCTCGAAGAAGGGTACCCCAACGATGGGCGGCGTGATCATCATCTTCTCCATCCTCCTGCCCGTGCTGCTGTTCTGCGACCTCTCCAACATATACCTCCAGCTCCTCGTAATCACCCTCCTGTGGTGCGGAGCCCTGGGGTTTGCCGACGACTACATCAAGGTCTTCCGCCACAATAAGGAAGGCCTTCCCGCCAAGGCGAAGCTGGCCGCGCAGGTGGCCCTGGGTCTGGCCATCGGCGTAACAGTCTGCTTCAACAACGGAATCGTGGTCCGCGAGAAGGTCCCCATCCCGGCGGCAGCAGAAACGGAGAGCGTCAGGACCCTGGATTCCGAACCGGTCCAGAAAAACACCCCGTGGATGGAGGAAGACGTCGTGAAGAGCACCAAGACGACGATCCCGTTCATCAAGGACAATGAATTCGACTACAAATGGCTCTCCCCCGTCAAGGGCACCTGGGGCTGGTACTGCAAGTGGGCCATCTATGTGCTGATGATCGTCTTCGTCATCACCGCCTGCTCGAACGGGGCCAATCTCACGGACGGAATGGACGGCCTGAGCGCCGGAGTGTCCGCAATAGTCGGTATCGTAATCATGATACTGGCTTGGCTCGGAGGCAACCTCGTCAACTCGAACTATCTGAATATAATGTATATACCCGGCTCGGGAGAGGTTGCGATCTTCATGGCCGGTTTCGTCGGCGCCCTCATCGGTTTCCTGTGGTATAACTCCTTCCCCGCCCAGGTCTTCATGGGAGATACCGGAAGCCTCACCATCGGAGGCATCATCGGAGTGAGCGCCATCCTCATCCGCAAGGAACTCCTTCTCCCCCTCCTCTGCGGAATATTCCTGATCGAAAGCCTCTCCGTCATAATACAGAGGGTCTGGTTCAAATATACGAAGAAGAAATACGGTGAAGGACGCAGGGTGTTCAAGATGTCACCCCTGCACCACCACTACCAGAAGGAAGGGATTCCGGCAGCCATCAGCAAACCGGAAAGGGCCCTCCCGGAAGCGAAGATAGTCGCAAGGTTCTGGATCGTCGGCCTCATGCTCGGAGTGGCGACCCTGGCCCTGCTTAAAGTCAGATAACAAAAAGAACGGAATATCATGTCGAGAATCGTAGTACTTGGAGGCGGCGAAAGCGGTGTAGGAGCCGCCGTGCTCGCAAAGGTGAAAGGATTCGACGTCTTCCTGTCGGACAACGGGAAGATTAAGGAAAGTTATGCGGAAGAACTCCGCAAATGGGACATTCCCTTCGAGGAAGGAGGGCACACCGAGGAGAAGGTGCTCAGCGCCGACGAGGTGGTGAAAAGTCCGGGAGTACCTTCTACGGTAAAGATGGTCAGGGAACTGGAAGACAAGGGAATCCACATCATCTCTGAAATAGAGTTCGCTGGAAGGTACGACAGCGCGAAGAAGATATGCATCACCGGTTCAAACGGAAAGACCACGACCACCTCCCTCATCTACTACCTGCTCAAGAACGCCGGGCTCAACGTAGGTCTCGGAGGCAACATAGGCAAGTCCTACGCCTACCAGGTCGCCACTGAACATTTTGACTACTATGTCTTGGAAATCAGCAGTTTCCAGCTGGACAACGTATATGATTTCCGTCCCGACATCGCAATCATAACCAACATCACCCCCGACCATCTGGACCGCTACGACTACCAGCTGGAGAACTACGTGAAATCGAAGTTCCGCATCACCAGGAACCTAAGGTCCGAGGACTGCTTCATCTTCGATTCCGACGACTCCATAACCATAGACCACCTCAACAAGATCATCGTCCAGGCAAAGATGCTCCCCTTCACACAGAAGAAGGACGCGACGGTTCCTCAGGGAGCTTTCCTCAAAGACGACAAGATGGTGGTCCGTTACGAGGAGGATGAAACGGAGATCTACCTCCGCGAACTCGCCCTCGGAGGGAAACACAACATCTACAATTCAATGGCAGCGGCCCTGGCCGCGAAGGCAGCCGGCATCGACAACAAGGTCATCCGGGAGTCCCTGTCCACCTTCCAGCCCATCGAACACAGGCTCGAGCCGGTTCTGAGCATCAAGGATGTCCTCTACATCAACGATTCCAAGGCGACCAACGTGGACTCGGCCTGGTATGCACTTGAATGCCAGACCAAGCCCGTGGTGTGGATCGTGGGCGGAACCGACAAGGGCAATGACTACAGCGTGATGAAGGAACTGGTGAGGGACAAGGTGAAGGCCATCGTCTGCATGGGCATCGACAACAAGAAGATACACGAAGCCTTCGAAGACATCGTAGGCCCCGGGAACATGAAGGATACCCATTCGGCAGGGGAAGCGGTGAAAGTTGCCAGTTCCTTCGCCGAAGCAGGCGACGTCGTCCTGCTGAGCCCGTGCTGCGCAAGCTTCGACCTGTTCAAAAACTACGAAGACAGGGGAGAGAAATTCAAGGAAGCCGTAAGGGCTCTGTAGAACCCAAGACTGAAGATGGAGAAGAAAAAGGGACATAAATTCTGGAACTTCGTGGACAACCTCGAGGGTGACAAGGTCGTGTGGATGATAGTGCTCATGCTCATGCTCGCTTCCATCGTCTGCATCTTCTCGTCCACCTCACTGCTGGCCATCCAGCAGAATTCCTCCAGGATGTCCATCGCCAAGGAGCAGCTCCTGATAGCCCTCCTGGGTCTGGGGCTCATCCTCATCTGCTACAACATCAAATCGATAGGCTTTTTCCGCTTCTTCTCCAAACTGGGCTACGCCCTCTCGATAGGGCTTCTGCTGATCCTGGCCATCCACAAGCCGGTGCTGTTCATGCGGCCTGTGAAGATCAACGAGGCTTGGAGGTCCGTCATGATCGGAGGATTCCAGCTCCACGTGTTCGAAGTGGTGAAGGTTGCCATGATCATGTACCTGGCCTGGGCGGTAAATGAATACAAGAGCGGGAAACTCAAGACTCCGGCCCTCTTCATGCTGGTCACAAAGGGCAAGCCCCTTACCGACCTCTGGCAGAAGATATTATTCATCTATCTCCCCATCTTCACGGTCTGCCTCGGTATCATGGTGGGAAGTCTTTCCAGTACGATTTTCATCGGGGGCATCATGTTCCTGACCATCCTCGTGGGAGGCATCGGCATCAAGGAGCTGATGATTCCCGGAGCCACCGCGGTAATCGTGTTGATCGTATGCATCGGGCTCAACAAGATAAATCCCGAGAAACCCCTGTTCCCCCATCTTGAATCAGCGCTCAACCGCACGGAAAACAGTACCGAACACTATCTGGAGATAATGAAGGAGAACCCGCGCGGCTCGGCAACCTACCAGAAGGCCCTCGACAAGATCAAGCAGCCCATGAGTGCCAAGATTGCCATACACGAAGGGGGCATCATCGGAAAAGGCCCGGGAAGGAGCACCCAGAGATATGTGGTACCCGTGATGTTCGAGGACTATATGTTCAGTTTCATTATTGAGGAATACGGCCTCGTTGGGGGCATCCTCATTATCATCCTGTACATCTCCCTCCTGGCACGTGGGGCGCTGATAGTGCGCAACTGCGACAATCTCTTCGCCAAAACGGCCGTTGCAGGCCTGGTGATGCTGATCACGGCCCAGGCCATGATGCACTGCTTCATCAACTGCGACATCGGCCCCCTCACAGGACAGACCCTGCCCATGGTCAGCCATGGGAACTCGTCCTTCCTTATGTTCTCCATAGCCTTCGGCATCATTCTGTCAATCAGCAAGATGGCGAAGAAGAAAATCGACCGGGAGGTGGCTCAGGCCCAGCCTCTCTCCGAAGTTCATGACGATATTCGCGCAGACCTCGACGACCTCGAGCGCCTGGACAGCGTAGATGATATACTGTATGACAATTTCAAACGGGAAAGCAATGCCGGAAATGAATCATAGACCGCTCAGGGTGATAATCAGCGGTGGAGGCACGGGTGGACACATCTTCCCGGCCATATCCATTGCAAACAGACTCAAGGAGGTGAATCCTGACACCGAGATCCTCTTCGTCGGAGCAGAAGGCAAGATGGAGATGGAGAAGGTGCCGGCCGCGGGCTACAAGATCGTGGGACTTCCGATGCTGGGGCTCCAGCGCCAGCTAAGTTTCCACAACCTGGTCAATGACCTGAAAGTGCCTTTCAAGCTGCTGCAGAGCATCCATAAGGCAGGGAAGGTAATCGACGGATTCAAGCCCGACATCGCGGTTGGCGTGGGCGGATATGCAAGCGCACCCCTTCTCTGGCAGGCGACGAGGAAAAAGATTCCCGCGCTCATACAGGAGCAGAACGGGTTTGCCGGCCTTACCAACAAGATCCTCGGGAAAAAAGTCGGGAAGATATGCGTCGCCTATGAAGGGATGGAGAAGTTCTTCCCGGCGGACAAGATAGTGATGAGCGGGAATCCTATCAGGGGGGATATAGTACCCGCCTGCCCTGCAATGGTGGAAGAAGGGATCTCCTATTACGGCCTTGACGGCAGCAAGAGCCATATCTTCATCGTGGGAGGCAGCCTTGGAAGTGGCACCCTCAACAAGAGCATGAAGAAATGGATCGGCGACGGCTGCCCCGGAGGGGAAGGAGTGGAGATTATCTGGCAGTGCGGCAAGTACTACAAGGAAGGTATAGACAGGTTCATGGAAGAAGCCAGGAAGGAGGGAAAGCCGGTGGAGGGAATCAGGTGGTTCGACTTCATCGGAAGGATGGACCTGGCCTATGCGGTAGCCGACGTGGTGATATCAAGGAGCGGAGCCTCCACCGTATCGGAGTTGTGCGCCGCCCATAAGGCAGCCATTTTCGTCCCTTCGCCCAACGTGGCCGAAGACCACCAGACCCATAACGCAATGGCCCTGGTCAACAAGGATGCCGCCCTCATCGTAAAAGATGCCGAAGCGCCCGAAAAACTCCTTCCTGCGGCCCTGGAGCTCGTACGCGACGACGACAGGATACTCGCCCTGGAGCGGAACATTGCCCCCCTTGCCCTGGCCGATGCCGCCGGCACCATCGTGGAAGAGATTTATAAACTGCTTGACAGATAAATGATAAATAACGGACCTTACTTCAAAGAAACTCTGCCACCCTCGGCAGATAAGAGGGAGGGGCCCACGGAATAACCGTGGGAGGGGTCGAGCGAAACGAGACGTTTCGTGAAGTAAGGTCTGTTATTTATAGAAAGGATGATGAACGATTATAAGAATATCTATTTTATCGGAATCGGCGGCATTGGGATGAGCGCCATCGCCCGGTATTACAAGTTCAAGGG
>CACXFP010000090.1 GCA_902766985.1 uncultured Bacteroidia bacterium
CGGGAATTGAGTATGGACGGGATCCTGCTGTCGCCTCCTCCGCCCATTCCGTGGATATACAGAATTGTCTTGACCATACGGCGCAAAATTAATTATATTTATTATATTTGTGAGGAACGAACGAAAACAACGTTTCATTTTAATCATGAAGAAAACCAGAATCCTTCTCGTGGCTGCCGCAGCTATGCTGACCGTAGCCGCAACAGCCCAGCCAGGGCAGGCTCCGAGGCCTAAAACCTACGAGTACAAATTCACCACGGTGAAAGAGAATCCCATCACCTCCGTCAAGAACCAGAACCGCTCCGGCACCTGCTGGTGCTTCTCCACCCTGTCGTTCCTTGAGTCCGAGGCAATCAGGATAAAGAACATCACCGACCCCGCCAAGTATCCCGATTTCTCCGAAATGTACGTGGTGAGCAAGTCCTATCAGGACAGGGCCGATAAATATGTCCGCGTGGACGGGAACCTCGGCTTCAGCGCAGGCAGCGAAGCTGACGACGTCCTCCATGTCGCATCCGACTACGGACTGGTACCCCAGCAGGCCATGCCAGGTCTCCAGGCCCTTCCGGTCCACGGAGAACTTGACGCCACCACCAAATCCTACGTGGAGGCCATCGCCAAGAACCCCAACCGCACCCTCTCTGCAAACTGGAAGAAAGGTTTCGTAGCCATCGTCGACACCTATCTCGGCGAATGCCCCGAGACATTCACGGTCGACGGTGTTACCTACACCCCCGCCTCCTACCGTGACGCCATGGGCATCGATCCTTCCAACTACGTGACCCTTACATCATTCACCCACCATCCCTTCTACACCGAGTTCGCCATCGAAGTCAGCGACAACTGGCGCTGGGACACCGCCTGGAACGTTCCCATCGACGAGTTCATGGCCGTCATCGACAACGCGATTGAAAAGGGCTATACCCTCGCCTGGGGTACCGACTGCAGCGAGCGTGGCTTTGACCGCAACGGCGTCGGCGTCCTTCTCCCTGCGCTGACCTCCACATCCGGCTCCGACCAGGAGCGCTGGGTGGGCAGAAAACCCGGTGATGCCGATGAAGCCGAGCCCAAGGCTCCTGTCGAGATAGTCCCCGACCAGGATTACCGCCAGGAAGGTTTCGACAACAAGACCACGACAGACGACCACGGCATGCATATCTTCGGCATAGCCAAGGACCAGAACGGCACGAAGTTCTACATGGTGAAAAATTCCTGGGGCGAGACCGGCAAGTACAAGGGTATCTGGTACTGCTCAGAGAATTTCGTAAAGGGTAAATCCATGGACGTCATGGTCCACAAGGACGCCCTTCCCAAGGATCTGCGTAAGAAACTCGGCATCAAATAAGTCAGTTTCCTGATGCGAAAATACATACCCGATGCAATCACTTCCATGAATCTCCTGTGCGGGATTCTGGGAGTGATTCTCACATTGAAAGGGTCTCCGGCCCCGGCCTTCATCCTTATGCTCGCTGCAGCAGTCTTCGATTTCTTCGACGGATTCGCCGCCAGGATGCTCAAGGCAAGTTCCGGCCTTGGCAAGGAGCTTGACTCCCTTGCCGATATGGTCAGTTTCGGAGTGCTCCCTTCCGTGATGCTGTTTGAAACCATGTTCAGCAGCTCCAAGTCACTGGTCTGCTTCGTTCCCCTTTTCCTGGCAATAATGTCAGCTTTCAGGCTCGCAAAGTTCAATATCGACGAACGGCAGCACAGTTCATTCATAGGGCTGCCCACCCCTGCCGCAGCCATGGTTTGCGGATCGCTGGCTTACTTTGTCGCCACCCATCCTGGCTCCCTCCTGGAGTCCTGGTGCCACGGTCCGGTTTTCATTCCGGTCCTTTCCGTAATCCTTGCCATCCTTCTCGTAGCAGAGATCCCGATGTTTTCGATGAAATTCGGCACCGGCGAGGAAGGATACGGCCAGAAGATCCGCCGCATAGCTTTCTTCTGCATCATCGCCTGCATTGCAATAACGATAACGGTGATGAGGCTCAACTGGTCGTTGGCGATCCTCACCACCTTTATCGTCTATATTCTCATGAACCTGGTATTCGCGGTTTTCCCCGCTACCAGAGAGAACGGAAAGGCCTAATAGTTCTCGGCGCGAAGCATGAAGTAGCTCTTCGGATGCTTGCACACCGGGCAGAGCTCGGGAGCCTTGGGGCCGATTACGATATGACCGCAGTTGGAGCACTCCCAGATAGCGTCGCCGTCCCTTGAGAACACGATGCCTTCCTTGATGTTGGAGAGGAGCTTACGGTACCTTTCCTCATGCTCTTTCTCGATGGCTCCGACCTTCTTGAAAAGGAAGGCGATGTCGCTGAAGCCTTCTTCCTCTGCTGTCTTGGCGAAGCCGTCATACATATCGGTCCATTCGAAATTCTCGCCGGTAGCGGCATCGAGAAGGTTCTCGGCTGTCTCGGGAACACTGCCTCCGTGGAGGAACTTGAACCAGATCTTGGCATGTTCCTTTTCGTTCTTTGCAGTGGCCTCGAAGAGGTCGCCTATCTGTACGTAGCCTTCCTTGCGGGCCTTGGACGCATAATAGAGATACTTGGTGTGCGCCTGGGACTCACCGGCAAACGCGGTCTGAAGGTTTTTCCAGGTCTTTGAATCTTTAAGTTCAGCCATAATGTTTCAGATTGGGTTTGAAGTTTGTTATCTGCAAATTTAACAAAAATTGGATTATATTTACATCATCAACCATACCCGATGGGGAAAACCAGAAAAAGAAGGCGCAAAGCCAAGATAGTGCGGCTGGGAACGGAAACGATCATCATCTTCGTTTCCGCTTTCGTCACTGCCTTCGTGATGGCGCTCGTATTCCCTCCCCTGCTGCGTAACGTCGCCGGTGAAGATACCGGCGCAAAAGTCCCTGAAGGGGATTTCCTATTCGGAATAGACATCAGCCACCACAATTCCGGACGGATAGTCTGGGATTCCCTCAGGGTGATGACGGACAACAGGCGGAGGACTGTACGTTCTATTGAAGAGGCCAGTGAGATCAAGCCGGTGAACTTCGTTTTCATAAAAGCCACCGAAGGAGCCCTGATGAGGGACCCTGATTTCAAGACCAACTGGAAGGATGCCGGCAAGACGGGACTCCGAAGGGGCGCCTACCATTTCTTCCTTTCCTCAAAGGACGGAGACATCCAGGCAGCAAACTTCATAAAGGCCGTAGGCGACATCCGGGCCCGGGACCTGCCTCCTGTCCTGGACATCGAAACCATCCACAAAGGCTGCAGCAAGGAACTCTTGAACGAAAGGGCGTTGCAGTGGCTCAGGGAGATCGAAAAGCGATATGGACGCAAACCGGTAGTCTATTCCGGGGCCTCATTCGCCAAGGACTATCTCCTACCGGCCATCACAGACAACTACGAACTGTGGATAGCCCACTACGGGAAATCCTCCCCTGCCTATGACAAGTGGACATACTGGCAGTTCACCGACAGGGCCGTCGTCTTCGGGGTCCCCGGACGTGTGGATCTTTCCGTCAGGAAGAAGGCAAAATAAAAAGGGCCGTGCTTTTCTGCACAGCCCCTAAGGAAAAGCGGTCAAGGATTATTTCGTGATGACCTTTGCCATCTCGAGGACCTTGTTGCTGTAACCCCACTCATTGTCGTACCAGGCGCAAACCTTCACGAAGGTAGGATCGAGCTGGATACCGGCCTTCACATCGAAAATGGAAGTGAGAGGGCAGCCACGGAAATCGGTGGATACCACAGCCTCGTCGGTGTAACCGAGAACTCCCTTGAGTTCGCCCTCGGAAGCCTTCTTCATGGCAGTGCAGATTTCCTCGTAGGAAACCTCCTTGTTGAGCTCGACGGTGAGGTCGACGAAGGAAACGTCGGAGGTAGGAACGCGGAGGCTCATGCCGGTGAGTTTGCCGTTGAGCTCAGGGAGAACCTTACCTACAGCCTTAGCAGCGCCGGTGCTGGAAGGGATGATGTTCTCGAGGATACCGCGGCCGCCGCGCCAATCCTTCTTGGAAGGACCGTCAACGGTCTTCTGGGTAGCGGTGGCAGCATGAACTGTGGTCATGAGGCCGCGCTTTACGCCGAAGTTGTCGTTCAGGACCTTGGTAAGAGGAGCAAGGCAGTTGGTGGTGCAGGAAGCGTTGGAAATGATGGGCTGGCCTGCATAGGTGGTGTGGTTGACACCGTAAACGAACATAGGGGTGGCGTCCTTTGAAGGAGCGCTCATGATAACCTTCTTGGCGCCGGCCTTGATGTGGGCCTCGGCGAGCTCGGAGGTGAGGAAGAAACCGGTGGACTCTACTACAACGTCAACACCGAGGGCTCCCCAGGTGATATTGGAAGGATCCTTCTCGCAGAAAACCTGAATCTTGTTGCCGTCGACGATGAGGTAGTTGCCCTCAACCTTGATGTCGTGGTTGAACTGCCCGTGTACGGAGTCGTACTTAAGCATGTAAGCAAGATAATCAGGATCGAGGAGGTCATTGATACCTACTACGACGATGTCTTTCGAGAAATTCTCGACTGCGGCACGGAATACCATACGGCCGATACGGCCAAATCCGTTGATACCAAGTTTGATCATTTTAAAAAACTGTTATGATTAAATAAATGTTAATCTTTATCCGGCAGGACACTCCTGCAAAAACCGAGCAAAAATACCGAAAAATTCTGTAAAATCAATATCTTTGTAGATGAATTGAGTTACAATCTGTTTTTTAAACGGTTAAATGGAAATCCTCATTACAAACGACGACGGATTCAAGTCGAAAGGCATCCAGGTGCTCTCTTCCATCATGGCGCCTGCCGGCAGCATAAGGGTGGTGGCCCCGAAAACCCACCAGTCCGGAATGTCTATGGCTGTGTCGTTGGGATTCAGGAAGATAACGGCCAAGGACCTTCCGGAAAAACGGCCTGGACGATGGACCTGGCTGAATGCTACCCCGGCCAGCTGTGTCAAGTTCGCCCTGAATTACGATTATGCTGACAGGAAGCCAGACCTGCTGCTATGCGGAATCAACCATGGATCCAACGCCGCCACCGCAGCCTGCTATTCCGGCACCTTGGGAGCTGCGGCAGAAGGCGCCTTGAACGGGGTCCCGTCGATAGGTGTTTCCATCGATGATTACCGTCCGGACGCTGATTTCTCTGCCGTAGAAGCATTTCTGCCCGGCATCATATCCGGACTTCTGCAATCATGGCCAAAGGACAGATACGGCCTTTACTACAATATAAACTTCCCAGGCATTCCCGCAGACGGAATCAAGGGTGTGAAGGTCTGCCGTCAGGGCAAGGGACATTGGGAAAAAGAATACAAGGACTGGGATATCCGGAAGATAACCTATGTCGGCGTTGACCCTGAAGTCCTTGCAGAAGCTGACAGGACACCCGTAGGGGAAGGAGAGAAGACATACATGATGGTTGGCGATTTCGTGGATGACGACACCCCGGACTCTGACGCAGACCACAGGCTCATGGAACAGGGATGGATAACCGTCGTCCCCGAGAAGCTCGACACAACGGACTATGAGGAGGTGGCGAGGCTGACTGCATGCGGATTCAATCGAGTATTTTAAAATGAAATGGTATATCATAGCCGGAGAGGCATCGGGTGACCTGCACGGTTCCAACCTGATGAGGGGACTTTATGCCAAGGACCCGGAATGTGATATCCGTTTCTGGGGAGGCTCCCTGATGGATTCCGTTTACAAGGAGCACCAGAGCGGGAACGGACTTGTCGAAGACTACAAGGCTGGCGCCGTAATGGGTTTTTCCCAGATCTTCCTCCATCTAAGGAAATTCGCCGGCAGGTTCGGAGACTGCTGCAAGGATATCGTCGCCTGGAATCCTGATGCTGTAGTCCTCATAGACTATCCTGGTTTCAATTTCAGGGTGGCGGAATTCGCCCATAAGCGCGGTTTCAAGGTTTTCTATTACATCGCCCCGAAGGTCTGGGCCTCCCGCGAGAGCCGCGTAAAGAAACTCAAGGCCTGGGTGGATAAACTTTTCATCGTCTTTCCGTTCGAGAAAGAATACTTCTCCCGCAAAGGAGTCAGCTTTATCTATAAAGGCAATCCACTGATTGACGCAATCGATTCCTCCCCCGCCCTCAGCGAAGACAGGGAGACTTTCTTTTCCCGCAGTGGTATCCCTGACAGGCCGTTCATCTCCCTCCTCGCCGGCTCGAGGGGAGGCGAAATCAGTTTCATGATGCCGGTGATGATGGATTTCGCCGACAGGCTGAGGGCTATTCCCGCATATTCCGGTTACCATTTCATTATTGCCGGAGCGCCCTCCCGCTCCATGGATGATTACCTCCCCTACATCAAGGGCCGGGAAGGATACGTCCATGTCGTTTTTGGAGAAGCATACGCCGTCATGAGGCATTCCGAGGCCGCCGTCATCAATTCCGGCACGGCATCGTTGGAGGCCTGCCTCATCGGCACCCCGCAGGTCGTCGGATACGGTTCCCACTCTTTCAATTACACTATAGCCAAGCACATACTCAAAGTCGACTTTATCAGCCTGGGGAACCTCATTCTCGGCAAGAAAGCTTTCAGGGAACTGCTTCAGTATTATTTTACCCCGGAGAATCTGGTGATGGAGGTGCGCCGCCTCATAGAAGACGAGGAATACCGCAGCGGCATGCTGGCCGACTATGCCCGGATCCGCGATGCCCTGGGATCCAAAGGTGCTTCAGAAGCCGTTGCCAAAGCCATGATAGAAGAAATTGAAAAACCCTCATAATTGATATCTTATGGACTCAAAGAGAATCATTTTAACCCTTTCGCTTATCGCGACCTTCCTCTTGGGAATTCCCCTCAAGGCCCAGAAGCCCCTCGTCAGGACTCTCGAGATAGAAGCTATCCTCCATCAGGACGGTTCGGCGACACTGATTGAAAACTGGGATATCGAGTTTTGGGAGAATTCGGAATACACCGAGTACTACATGCCCATTTCCAACCTCAAGAACATGACGATCAGCAATCTCCATGTATCCGAGACCAACCTGGACTATGTGTATGAGGGAGAGAATTGGGACATCGACAGGACCATCGAACAGAAAAAGGGACGCTGCGGCATCGTGAGGAAATCTTCCGACGCCGTGGAGATATGCTGGGGCATAGGATCCCTGGAGCGGCACAGCTGGATCGTATCCTACGACCTTACGGGCTTCGTGCAGTCCCTGCAGGATTATGACGCGTTCATCTTCCAGTTCGTCAACTCCGGGCTCCAGTCTCCCCCGGAGATGGTGAGCCTCTCGATAAAGAACGATTTCGGAGCGGAATGGTCGACAGACAACACCCGCGTCTGGGGCTTCGGCACCCAGGGGGATATCTCCGTTACCGATGACGGAAGGGTCTCAGCCTTTGTCGGTTTACCCATGCAGCAGGAAAACTATCTCACACTTATGGTCCGCTTCGACAAGGGCTTTTTCTCACCCGCCGTGTCCAGGGACATACCGTTTGAGAAGATGCAGAAAAAGGCATTCCGCGGAAGCGACTATTCTTCCGGCGGCTTCGGGGCCGAGGACGTCATCCTCCTTTTGTTCCTACTGTTGCTTTTCCTTCCCTCAGTGTTCGGGATAATATATGTCATCATTGAATTGATAAGGGGCAGGAAATACCGCAAGTCCCTGTTCGGGGAGAGGAAGATAACCGGATGGTTCAGGGACACTCCCCTGGACGGCGACCTCCTTTCCGCCGCCTATGTGCTCAAGCATGGCAACCGGTTCGGCGGCACTGTCAATGTCAGCAACCTTATCGGGGCATTCTTCCTCCGCTGGATCATGAACTCCATTGTCACCCTTCAGCCGGACAGCAGGAATGCCAAGAGAGTAAACCTCGTATTCACTCATGAACCTTCCGATGAAGACGAGGTGTACAGTGGCTTCGGGGAGGCTGAGAAGAAGCTGTACAAGATGGCTTGGAGGGCAAGCGGCGACAGGGTTCTCGAGAAAAATGAATTCAAGGAGTGGTCCAGGAAGAACTACGAGCTTGTCCTCGGATGGCCGGCCATCGCCAATTCTGAAGGCTATGCCAACCTGGTGGACAAAAAGATGCTGACCACTGTAAACAATGCCACGGAGGAAGCCAGGCCCAAGCTCCGCAATGTCATAGAATTCAAGAATTTCCTGAATGATTTCACGCTTTCCAAGGAACGCGGCGCAGTAGAGGTCGGCCTGTGGAAGGATTACCTCGTATATGCCCAGTTGTTCGGAATTGCAAGCAAGGTCAGTTCCCAGTTCAAGAAGCTGTACCCCGAGGAATTTGCCGAACTGTCCAAGGAACTCGGAGTGAACTCCAATGAATTCCTCTGGTATGTGAATTACAACAACGTCCTGTCCAACACGATCTATCAGCAAGCGGCCGTCAAAGCTGGGAAGATGTCGTCATCCGAAATTGGAGGTTTCGGAGGAGGAATGTCCATCGGAGGAGGAGGAGGTTTCTCAGGAGGAGGTTTCGGAGGCGGGGCCAGATAACGGCCTAATAACTTCTGGGACCGAATATTGCGGTTCCTATCCTGATGATTGTCGCCCCATATTCGAGGGCAATTTTCCAGTCTCCGGACATACCGATTGAAAGTTCACGGAATTCCCCCATCTCGGGGAATTCCTTTTTCAGTCTGCCCATCAAAGCCTGGATCCGTGCGAAATCGTCCCTCACGACTCTTTCGTCATCGGTATTGGTAGCCATCCCCATCAAACCGCAGAACCGCGCATGCGGCCATCTGGATGTGTCGGACAAGACCCCCTCTATCTCCTCTTCGCTGAACCCATGCTTGGTTCCTTCCGCTCCCAGATGGAGTTCAAGCAGCACATCGATCCTTTTGTCATATCCGTTGCCAAGGCACCATTTCTCGATCGCGTCCAGCAGGCCTTCAGAGTCGATGGATTCTATCATGGATGCGTAAGGCATCACCAGTTTCACCTTGTTCTTCTGGAGGGTGCCGATGAAGTGCCAGGCTATGTCTTTCGGAAGGACGGATGCCTTCGAGGCAAACTCCTGGGGGCGGTTCTCGCCGAACACCCTATGCCCGCAGCCATACGCCTTAAGGATATCTTCGGCAGGATGGAATTTGGAAACTGCCACCAGCGTTACATCTGATGGCAGCTCCATTGAAATCTTATGCAGGTTTTCTTCTATCATCTTCTTCCGCTCCTTCTAGCCTGTTCTTTCTGCATCTGCTGCTGCATTCTCTGGGCTTCCTCGAGTCGCTGCTGCCATTTGCTCTTCGGAGCTGGTTTGCCCGCCGAAGCGGCGAGCTTCGCCTGAATCTCCTCGGGATGGACAAAGAACTTCTTGATAACCCAGGTCTCCAGCATTGTGATCAGATTGGAAATGAGATAATAATAGCTGAGTCCGGCAGAGAGGCTGTTGCAGATGAAGAACATCATCACAGGCATCATCCACTGGCTCATGAACCTCATGCTCGCCATATTGGGGTCGTCTCCTCCCATCTGCTGGGAATTCATCTTGGTATAGAGGAACATGGAGATTGCCATAAGCAGGGCGAAGAGGGAAAGGTGGTCTCCAAGGATAGGAAGCCGGGTGCCGTAATCCAGGATGGAATCATAGGCACTGAGGTCATCTGCCCAAAGGAAAGACTGCTGTCTGAGCTCGATGGAGGCCGGGAAGAAACGGAACATCGCCCAGAGTATAGGGAACTGCAGGAGCATGGGCAGGCAACCTCCCATAGGGCTGATTCCGGCCCTGCGGTATAGGTCCATCGTAGCCTGCTGCTTCTTCATCGCATCTTCCTGCTTCGGATATTTCGCGTTGATCTTGTCGATTTCCGGCTTCACAGCCTGCATTTTGGCGGAGGAAGAATACGACTTGTAGGAGAACGGGAGTACCACCAGCTTGATGAAAATGGTCATCAGGAGGATGATGATTCCGAAGTTCGAAATGAACTTGTGCAGGAAATTGAAAAGAGGGATGATGACATACTTCGTGAACCAGCCGACCAGCCATCCTCCAAGGGGGATGATCTTCTCATATTTCTGCCCGTAGGATTTGAGTGTCTGGTAATGGTTGGGACCGAAATGGAACTCGAAGGGAAGCCTGACCTCATGACTGCTCTGGAAATCCGCACGCATCCCCGCCGTGCAGGTCATGAGATTGCGGTCCGGGTCGTCTTCCGGGAAAAATTCCACAGAGAAATCTCCCGAGGAGAATTCTCCGGGTGCCCTCATTATCATGGAGAAGAACTGCTGCTGGAAGGCGAACCAGCTGATCTTGCTGTCAACCCTCTTAGAGCCTCCCCTGCCGCGACCTATTTCAGCAGGCTTCTTTTCACCGGTGAAATAGTAGTCGAGCTTGGAATACTGCATCTCGTTCTTATAGCCTTTCTCCATGCGGGGGACAACGGCAGAAACGTCAATGTCCACGGTAGACACATTCCTCGGAATCACGCCTTCCATCCCGACGAAAGACAGGGTATTGTCAAGTTTGTACGAGCCTTCTTCCAGGAAGTACCTCTGCTCTATGTATCCGCCTCCCGCGAAAGGAAGGCGCATCACCAGGGTATTAGCCGAACTCTCGGTTACGGTGAAGTTGAAATCGCCGGTATTGATCATCTCCCCGGCATAGACGCTCACCTCGTATTTTGCCCGGCCGGGCCTGAAGATATAGAGGTCTGTGCTGTCATAATTGCGGTAATCCTTCACCCTTACGCTGTAAGGCTGGGCGCCTCGGGTCGTGAAAGTGATGGCGACCTTGTCGTTTTCAAGCACAGGGAATTCTCCGCCGGAAAGATCATGCGCCGCCTGGAGGAGGCTGTCCTTGTATACAGGAACCGGTGCAGGAACAGCCTGTGACGGAGTCCCGGCAGCAAGTCCTGCCGCAAGGGAATCGGCCTTAGCTTCCGCCGCTGCGATCGAATCTTTGGCGGCTTGGGCGAGCCATTCAACCCTGGCGATAGAATCAAGCCTGGCCTGTTCCGCCGCTTTCTTTTTATAATCCTTTGACTGATAGAAGGTGAACCCGAAAAGGATCGCCGCCATCAGAATGAATCCGATGATTGAATTCTTATCCATGAAACCTACTGCTACTCTTCCTCGTCAGATGCATTGCGAATTTTCTCAGCGAGTTCGGCGAGCTCCCTCTTGGCTGCATCTATCCTTTCCTGCATCTGCTGGATGAGTGGTGCCGAATTCTTTGAAGCTGAGAAGAATCCAATGTTGTTCTCCTGGGTATCGATGTCCTGCTGGAGCTGGTTGAACTTCTGGATCAGCCTGTCCTTTTCACTCCTGGGAGCCTTCGGAGCGCTCTTTCCACGGCTGTGGAAACTCCTTTGGGACCTGGATTCGTATCCGGGGAACCTGGCGGCCATTGCCTCTTCAAAAGCGGCGTTCACGGCCTCCTTCTCCTTGAAAGGGACAAAACCGACAGCCTGCCACCTGGAAAGGAATCCGTTCATCGCATCCTCGTCAGCTACGCCCTCAAAGGCATTGATCTCATCGATAATGGCCTTCTTGGCCTTGAGGTTGCCCTTATAATCGTTTTCGGGCTTTCCTTCCTTGGCCTTCGCGTCAAAGAACTCATCGCAGGCGGCACGGAACCTCTTCCAGAGTTGCTCGGACTTCTTGCGGGGAACGGCTCCGATTTCCTTCCACTGTTTCTGGAGATCGATAAAGGCCTCTGTGGTTTTCTTCCAATCCGTGCTTGACTTGAGTGCCTCGGCCTGCTCGATGATCGCCATCTTCTTGTTGATGTTCTCGTTCATCTCATCCTTGTAGCCGGTGTAGAAATCCCTCTTGCGGCCGAAGAACTTGTCGCAGGCTGCCCTGAAACGGTCGTAAATCTTCTGGTTCTCCTTCTTTGAAGCGAACCCGATCGACCTCCATTTCTTCTGGATCTCTATAATCTGGCGGGAGACCTCGCCCCAGTCTGCGGAGGATTTGATCTCCTTATCAGCAAGGGCTTCCACTTCTTCGCAGAGGGCTGTCTTGGCGGCAAGGTTCTCAGCCTGTTTCTCCTTCTGGCCTTCAAAATGGGCCTGGTATTTCTTGTTAATGACG
>CACXFP010000091.1 GCA_902766985.1 uncultured Bacteroidia bacterium
GAAAGGTTCTCGCCGGGAACGAACTCGGTGTTGAACATGGTGTCGGCGGTCTTGTCGGCGCGGTTCTCCTTGTTGATGGTCTCAAGGATGGTGTTCACGAACTCATTGTATTCGGGATTCGGGCTTATCTTGAGTCCGAGGAATTCGGCAGCATCGGTGAGGCCGTTCACACCTATGGTCAGGTATTGGCGGCGCATGTCGATGAAACCGGCCTTGTAGACGTCGAGCATGTCGGCCTTCAGGAAGTCCTTGATAATCTCGTTGAAGGCGGTCTGGTACTTGTGGACGCGGGAAGTTTCCTCGGTGATGGCCTGCCTGATGCACTCGTAGATTTCCTCCTTGTCATAGCTGGAAGGATCGAGGGGCTTGCCGGCCTCGAGCATGGCCCCCTTCTTCTCCATGTAGTACTTGCGGACGGCGATCTGGATGAGCCTGTTGAGGTTGATGGTCATCACGGACTTGCTTCCGGTAGACACGGAGGCGGTACCCATCGAATACTGGTGGGTGGTATGGTTGTGGCTGGTGTCAGCCTTGTCAAGGTCGGTGAGGGAGTTGCGCAGACGGCAGCAGCTGGCGAGGCTGTCGGCGCTGTCGGACAGGTAGCAGAAGAAGCTGTGTCCCTTGCTCCACATCTCTGCGGTGAAATCGGCGTACTCCTTGTCAAGGAAGTCGTCCTTGCCGTCGGTCAGGAGGGCCATGGTCTCAACGGGGAAGGTGAGGATGTAATGGTTCCTCTCCTCGTTGAACCAGTTCATGAAATGCTTCTGCAGCCATGAGAGGGTCTCCCACTTAGGCGCCGTTCCGTCAGGGAAACGGAAATCTCCGAACACTCCCCTGAAGTACGGTTCGTCGAAGTAGCTGATGTTCCAGAACACCGTCTGGTAACCGCGGTTGCCGGCAGGCATGTTCATCGAATGGACGACCTGCTGGAAACAGTTGTCGATCACTTTCACGAGAGTGCGCTGCTTGCGGTTGTTCTCCACCACGTCGTCGAGTTTGGTGAGATAATCGTCCCCGTAATCCTTGCGGATGAAATAGTCCAGGTACATCAGGAACTCGGGAGTGGCCACGGCACCCATGAACTGAGAGGAAACGGAGTACACCAGGTTGATGAACTCGCCGCAGAAACTCTTCAGGTCAGTCGGAGCGATGGAGACGCCTCCCAGTTCGCGAAGGCCGCCGGTAAGGAAAGGGTACATCGTGATGGCCACGCAGTAGGGGTAGCCGGGAGTGCCGCTCTCGTCATGCTTGTAGAGGACATGGTCTTCGAGGTCCTTGATGTACTGGTTCGCCATCTGGCGGCCGTACAGGGACTTGATCTTGTCCTTCATGATATACCGGTTCTGCTTGATGTTGTTCTCCTTATAGAGCTCCTGGCCGAGGGTGACGATGTTCTTGCGCGTCACGTTGGCGTTAGCGTCGAACTTGCTTCCCGTCGCGGCGTTGGATGCGGCGATGTAGTCCTTGATGAAGTCCCTTTTCTTGCGGAGATCGAGGCCCGCATCGAATTTTTCTATGTACTCGACCGCAGCCTTCTTGTTGATGGACATGAGGCTCTCTTCCACCTGACGGCGGATTTCGCGGCTGGTGATCTTGTCGTAAATATAAAGGTTCTCGACTATGGACACAACTACTTCTTCGGGGCAGGTCTGTCCTGTTCCCTTGTAGGCTTCCCTGATACCATTCATCAGTTTGACGCGGTCAAACTCCTCATAAGATCCATTGGTCTTTCTTACAGTTACATCCATAATCGGTTCGGTTTTGTGTTCTGGAGGCACAGCCGCCAGGCGGCCCGCCGGTTTTCTCAATAGGTGGAAAAAATATTTCGGGCGCTTTCTCAAACGTGCCCGAAACTTTCAAGACAAATATATGAAATAGCTTTTTCTAATTCACGATTTCTTCAAAGAAAAGTTATCAACAACTTCCGAAACATGAATGTTCAAAACTTCTTCCCGATTGTCCCATTGAGGCACAAACGCCACAGGCACAATCCTATAAAATTTTAATGCGGGGACCGGCCCTGCCCGGAACCGTTCCCCGCACTGATCTAAGACGGTCCTTCCCTAGAATCTGAAGGAAACCTGAAGGTCGGCCATGCTGTAATTCCTGTTCTCAAGACGCCTGTCATGGACATAGGAATAGATGGCGGAAATCACCAGGTTCTTGGTGAACTGATAATCGCATCCCAGGTCATAGGCGGAGTAGCAACGGTCCCAAGCCCCATTGTCCCTGTACACGTCATAACGGGCCTTCACGTGGAAGACATTCTTGATGACGGGGGCGATTACCTGGGCGTACCAGGCGTCGGACTTGTTGCCGAGGACCTCGTTGAAGGTGGTTATCCCGCTTCCGTAGGCGCCGTTGAACGCAGGCCCGTAACTGTGGACGTATTCCGAACGGAACTGCCAGTCACTGCCGGTCTTGTACTCGCCGCTTATCGCATACCTCTTGCGGGGGACCCTGACGTCGCCTCTCTGGTAACGGCCGTTCCATCCGAAGACACCGAGCCTCATGCCGGGAAGAGGCATGACCCAGATGCCGCCGATGAGGTCTTTCTGGCTGTTGACATCCTTGATATTGATACCCTGACCGTTATAGAGACCGATCTGGTAATGGACCCAGGCCCTTCCGCTGTGATCGGGGAAGAGGTCGCCCTGGAACTGGAGACCGAGGTCGCGGCCATTGGAAGCATGCTCCCCTACGCGGTCGTTCATGCCGGCAAGCTTGGAGACAGCCATGCTGTATCCGTAGAAACCCTGGTCGATGGGGTTCATGGGGTTCTCAAACGTGAAGGCCCTCTTGAATTCTCCCACCCTTACACAGAATTCCTTGTATTTGACCCACTCTACGTAGGCGTCTACGATATGGGGGCCGGAAATGCCGGTGGTGGTGCCGCTGACCTGGACCTGGAGGCGATAGTCGAAATCGCCGAGGATCTTGCCGGCGACCTGCATCCTGGCCATGCGGAGGGAGAAAGTATTGGTAGGGCTGGCGTTTTTCTGGCTGGTATAGTTGTACTCGCCCATCACGAAACCGCTGAGTTTCGTCGTCAGGACGGGCGCCTTTCCGGCATCGGGAGCCTGCTCCGCTTCGGAAGGCTCGGCGAAGGCCGGTGAGAATGACATGGCCATGGCGGCCACGATGGTGAGGATCTTTTTCATTTCTGTATGGTTGGAAAACTATATTTCAAAAGGGAAAATGGCTGTGAGCCAGAAGTAACCGAGCACGAAGCCGATCACGCCGATGATAAGGCCGACCTTGAGCATGTCCTTGGTCTCCACGAGGCCGGTAGAAGCGGCGATGGCGTTAGGAGGGGTGGAAATGGGGAAGCACATCGCGATGGATGCGCACACTGCGATAAACACTATCATCGCACGGGCGCCTCCGGCGGCAAGGAAGGATGCGTTGTTGGCGGCAGATGGATCGGCCATTCCGGCGGCGACTACGATGAGGATAGGGATCAGCAGGGCCGCGGTCGCAGAGTTGCTGATGAAGTTGGAAAGGAAATAGCACACGAAACCTGCCACGATGAAGACGAGGACGACGGACATGCTTCCGAAAGGAATGGCGCCGATAAGCACCTTTGCAAGTCCGGTGCCCTGGAGGGCCGTTCCGAGAGCGAAGCCGCCGGCCACGAGCCAGAGCACGCTCCAGTTGATTTCCTTGATGTCGTCCTTGGTGAAGATTCCACAGGCCGTCAGCACTCCGAGGGGGACGAGGGCCACGACGTTGGAATTGATGTGATGGACCTGTTCGGTCATCCACAGGAGGATGGTGCCGAGGAAGGTAATCCAGACGACCGTGGTCTTCCAGTCTTTTTTATGCTTGCTCTCCGGTATTTCAAGCACTACCTTGTCGGACTTGAAGGGGAAGAAGAACTGGAGGAGAATCCATGCAAGGAATATCATCACGATCACGTAAGGGATCATATGCTCCATCCAGGTAACGAAATTGATCTCATATCCTCCGTCGGCAAGGAAGCGGACCGCCGTGGCATTGGGAGGGGTGCCGATAGGGGTGCCGATACCGCCGAGGTTGGCTGCTACGGGGATTGCGAGCGACAGGCCTATCCTTCCTTTGTCATCCTTGGGAAGGACTGCAAGCACAGGTGCAAGGAAAGCGAGCATCATGGCTGCGGTGGCGGTGTTGCTCATGAACATGGAGAACACGGAAATCACAATCAGGAATCCAAGGAGGACCTTTTTGGGCTTTGTGCCGAAAGGAGCCAGCAGCACCCGCGCCATGGTGACGTCCAGACCGTATTTTTCGGCCATGATCGCAAGTACGAAACCACCCATGAACAGCATCACGACAGGATCCGCGAATGCGGCCATCAGGGCCTTGTAATCCACCAACTGTCCCGCCTCTGGCTTACAAAGGAAACCGATTCCCTTGTTTGAAATGGTCAGAAGGGCGAAGACGATGACAAGCAGGGACGTAGTCCAGTTGGGGATGATCTCGAACATCCACATAAGGGCTGAGAATACAAACAGGGCGATTACCCTCTGCTGGACTACGGTAAGGCCGTCGATTCCGAAGAACGTGGTTGGAACGGCCAGGAGGAAGATTGTCACTATCAGCACGATGGGCAGGAGCACACAATACTTCACGTTGAATTTCTTGTCAGACATTATATCAAATCTTTTTCGTATCCGTTTTACGCTTGACTTAAAAACGTGCAAAGATAAAGATTATTTGTTTTACACGAACAAATATTTCAGTATTATAAGGACGGCAAGCACGTACATCACCGGGGTGATCTTCCGGGATTTCCCGCTGAAAAGATTCAGTACGACATAGGAGAGGAGTCCTATGAGGATTCCGTTGGAGATACTGTAGGTAAAGGGCATGAGCGTGATGCAAAGGAACGCCGGGATGGCTTCGGAATAGTCGGTGAGGTCAATCTCCGCCACGGAAGACATCATCATCAAACCGACTATTACCAGGGCCGGGCAGATGGCTGAAGAAGGGATGGCCAGGAACACCGGGGAAAGGAAAAGAGCCAGGGCGAAACAGGCCGCCGTAGTAAGTGCAGTAACACCGGACCGTCCTCCCTGGGCGACACCGGCCGAACTCTCGACGCAGGTAGCCACGGTGCTGGTGCCGAGGGCGGCCCCGAGGGTAGCCCCGAGGGCCCCTGTCAGGAAGGCCCTGTTCAAACCGGGCACGTTGCCGTTCTCATCCTGGAGACGGGCCTTGGAACATACCCCGAGAAGGGTGCCGATGGTGTCGAAAAGATCCACGAAAAGGAAGGTTGCGACGACTATCAGCATGTCCACGCTGAAAACATGGGAGGAATCGAAATCGAATTTCAGGAAAACAGGGTCGATGGAAGGAGGGAGGCTGGCCACGCCGTCGAAATTCGTAAGTCCCATCGGAATCCCTATCAGGGAGGTGGCAATGATGCCTATGAGGAGGGCACCGGGGACATTCAGGATTATCAGGAGACCGGTCAGGATCAGGCCGATCACGGACAGGAGGCCGGCGCCATGGGTAATGTCGCCGAGGGTGATGAAGGTGGCCAGATCATCCATCACGATCCCGCCGCTCTTGAACCCGAGGAAAGCTATGAAAAGGCCTATCCCGACGGTAATCGCCTTCCTGATCGAAAGGGGGATGGCATCCACGAGGACCTTCCACATCCCGCTGAGCGCCAGCAGGATGAATATCACTCCCTCTATGAACACCGCGGTAAGGGCAAACTTCCAGTCATAACCCATGGCCCCGCACACGGTGAAAGCGAAAAATGCATTCAGTCCCATTCCCGGAGCCAGTCCCAGCGGCATCCTGGCGATGACGGCTACGAGGAGGGTGGATATCGCGGAAGCAAGGGCCGTCACCGTGAAAAGGGCATTCTTGTCCATGCCCGTACTCGACAGTATGGAAGGATTGACGGCAAGTATGTATGACATCGCGAAGAAGGTGGTCAGGCCGGCAACGATCTCAGTCGAGACCTTCATAGTCCCCCTGTCAAATCCCAAAAAGGCTTTCAGCACATCTGTCTTCATAAGGCCCGGGGCATTCAATCAAAATTCCTGGAAGCGAAAGGCAGGGCCAGGCGGAGGGCAAGATGCCAATATTCCCAGTTGTGGATCCCGTTGCGCACACGCAATTCGCTCTTGACCCCACGATTCCTCATCTTCTGGTGAAGCGCCACGTTGATGTCCATCAGGAAATCGTCGTCTCCGCAATCGATGAACCACTTGACCGTCCTGAGGGCGTCGAGTGTTTTCTCATCCGCATTGTCGATGAAGTCAAGCGCGGAATGGTCGCTGACCGCCTTGCTTACGATGTAAAGGCAGTCCTCCTCCATATTATCTCCGCCTACCTGTCTCATCTTGTTGTCGAGCCAGGCGCTCATGGCATAGCAGCTGGAAAACATGTCCGGATGCCTCTGGGCATAGACCGTGCTTCCGCCGCCACCCATGGACAGGCCCATCACCGCCCTGTGGCCCTTGTCGGACACTATGCGGTATTTCTTCTCGACAGCCGGGACGAATTCTCCGAAGAAGAAATCTTCATAACGGCAGCCGGGCATATTGAAATAACCGTTCTGGACATGATGGACGTCGGGACCGCCCGCATTAGGCATTATAATGACCATTTCGCGAGCCTCTCCGGTGCCGATAAGCTCATCCACGACGGTCTGCATGTTTCCCTTGGTCACCCAGGCGGAATAGTCGTCGCTGAGCCCGTGCAGCAGATAGACCACGGGATACTCCTTCCCCGACTTGTCAAAACCGTCAGGAAGATATACGTTGTACTTGACCTGCTTGCCAAGTATGCTGCTGGAAAGGCTGTCAGTAACCACCTTCCCGGCCCTTGCGGACAGGAAAGGCACCAACAGCAGCAGGCACGATAAACCCAAAATCTTTTTCATGATAAATAATGTTACATTTTGCCAAGGGCTTGTTCAAGGTCGGCGAGGATGTCCTCCACATCTTCGATACCGACGGAGAGCCTGATGAGGTCGGGAGCGATTCCCGCTTCCTTCAGCTGTTCGTCGGAAAGCTGCCTGTGGGTATGGCTGGCGGGATGGAGGACGCAGGTGCGGATATCGGCTACATGGGTGGCTATGGCGATGAAGTCCAGGCTGTCCATGAACCGGATGGCGTCGTCCCTCGTTCCCTTAAGACCGAAGGCGATCACTCCGCAGGATCCGTTCTTGAGATATTTCTGCGCCAAGGGATAGTATTTGTTTGAAGGGAGGGAAGGATAGTTTACCCAGGCTACCTTCGGGCTCTTCTCCAGGTACCTTGCCACGGTCTCCGCATTGGAGCAGTGCCTGGGCATGCGCAGATGGAGTGTATCCAGCCCGAGGTTAAGGAGGAAACAGTTCATCGGGGAAGGGATGGAACCAAGGTCCCTCATGAGCTGGGAAACGATCTTTGTGATATAAGCCTTGTTCCCGAAAGATTTGGTGTATGTAAGGCCATGGTAACTTTCGTCAGGGGTGCAGAGGCCGGGGAACCTGTCCGCATGCGCGTCCCAGTCGAAATTGCCGCTGTCGATGACGGCTCCGCCCACCTGTACGGCATGTCCGTCCATGTATTTTGTGGTGGAATGGGTGACGATGTCGCAGCCCCACTCGAAGGGACGGCAGTTGATCGGAGTCGCGAAAGTGTTGTCCACGATGAGGGGGACTCCATGGCGGTGCGCCATTGCGGCAAACCTCTCTATGTCGAACACGGCGCAGCCGGGATTCGAGATCGTCTCTCCGAACACGCATTTGGTATTGGGCCTGAAGGCCTTCTCTATCTCTTCATCCGATGCGTCCTGGTCGACGAAGGTGCACTCTATCCCAAGTTTCTTCATGGTGGTTCCGAAGAGATTGAAAGTACCTCCGTAGATGTTGTTCGCGGAAATGAAATGGTCCCCGCTCTGGCAGATGTTGAAGATGGCATAGAAATTTGCCGCCTGGCCGGAAGACGTGAGCACGCACCCTACGCCTCCCTCGAGGCTGTTGATCTTTGAGGCGACATTGTCGTTGGTGGGATTCGCCAGACGGGTATAGAAGTATCCGTTCTCCTCAAGGTCGAACAGACGGGCCATCTGCTCGCTGGTGTCATACTTAAAGGTCGTGCTCTGGAAGATAGGCACGACGCGAGGCTCTCCGTTACCGGGAGTCCATCCTCCCTGGACACACAGGGTTCCGAGATTCTTTTTCATAATATATCTTCGTTTTATATAGTATCCTAACCTTCTCACCCCTGGAATTCAAGTTTCCTGGGAGGATCCACGGCACGCCAGTATGCGGCGTCGAAATCCTCCGGGGAGACATAATCCCCTTCATGGTCGATCCTGAATGCTA
>CACXFP010000092.1 GCA_902766985.1 uncultured Bacteroidia bacterium
TGCTACATGATGGGAGAATACCAGCTTGCCCTGGAGTGGCTCGACCTCTCTGACAAGACCAGGCCGGTTTCCCTCTCAAGGACGCTCAGGGCCAGGATCAAGTCTATAGTGGAATGAACCTGTCTTCCTCTCGGAACAAGGACTACGATGTCATAATCATCGGCGGCGGCATCACCGGTGCAGGCACTGCGCGTGATTGCGCGATGAGGGGGCTCAGGGTCCTGCTGCTCGAGAGGGGAGACATAGCGACAGGCGCTACCGGCCGCAACCACGGATTGCTCCACAGTGGGGCCAGGTATGCCGTGACTGACGTGGAATCCGCTGCCGAGTGTATTAGGGAAAACCTGATACTCAAGAGAATAGCCAGCCATTGCGTAGATGATACCGGAGGGCTTTTCATCACCCTTCCCGAGGACGACCTTTCCTATCAGGATGTCTTCGTCCGGAAATGCCGTTCGGCCGGCATAGACGCCCAGGTAATAGATCCCCTCGAGGCAAAGATGATGGAACCTTCGGTGAATCCGTCGTTGATCGGTGCGGTCAAGGTCCCGGACGGTTCCGTGGATCCTTTCAGGCTCTGTTCTTCCAACATGCTCGACGCCCGTCTTCACGGTGCTTCGATAATGCTTTATACCAGGGTCACGGCAATACTGAAAGAGGGGAACAGGGTTGTCGGTGTCCGTGCCGTGGATATGCACACGGGCGTGGAGAAGGAATTCCACTCGGAAGTCACCATCAATGCCTGCGGTATCTGGGGACATGAGATCGCCGGTATGGCAGGAGCGGAAGTCGGGATGTTCCCGGCCAAGGGCGCTCTCCTGATATTTGCCCACAGGGTGAATTCCATGGTTCTCAACCGCTGCAGGAAGCCATCAAATGCCGACATCCTCGTGCCTGGCGATACGGTCTGCATCATAGGGACGACATCTGACAGGGTGCCTTATGAAGAGTGCGACCATCTGAAAGTGACCCCGCAGGAAGTCGACCTGCTTCTGAGTGAGGGCGAGAAACTGGCTCCAGGTCTGGCCAGCACAAGGATACTCAGGGCTTATGCCGGGGTGCGTCCGCTTGTCTCCGCAGACAATGACCCTACGGGAAGGAATATAAGCAGGGGAATAGTCTGCCTCGACCATTCGGGCCGGGATGGAATTGAAGGATTTATTACGATAACCGGTGGTAAACTTATGACATACAGGCTTATGGCTGAAATGGCCACGGATATGGCCTGTTCAAAGCTCGGAGTGGATGCATCCTGTACTACGGCCCAGGTACCCCTTCCCGGTTCATCGATCGGTTCTGCGGAAGAGACCGCCCGGAAGATCTGGCAGACGCCGGATACTCTCCAGAAAGCACTGGCCGGAAGGGTCGGCGCCCTTGCCGGAAAGGTGAAGATGGATTCTGGCGGTGACCGTTCCCTGGTTTGCGAATGTGAGGAAGTCTCTGTCGGCGAGGTAAAATCCGCTATCGGCAGGCTCAACGTCCACGGCCTGCCTGACCTCAGGAGACGCACCAGGATCGGCATGGGAACGTGCCAGGGAGGACTGTGCGGCTGCCGTGCCGCCTGCATGCTGGCGAGGTCCGGCTTCAGTACGGGGCAGGCCATGTCTGACCTCAAGGACTTCATGGTCGAGAGGTGGAAGGGCATGTATCCTATAGGATGGGGCGAAACACTCAGGGAATCTGCTTTTTCCCAGTGGGTTTACAGCGAAGTGCTTGGAATGAATGACGGAAAATGAGATATGACGTGGTTTTAATCGGAGGCGGGCTGTCCTCCCTGGTGAGCGGGATCATCCTCCAGCGCTCCGGTCGGAAATGCCTTATGGTTTCCGCGGGTCAGAATGCCCTTCATTTCTCGTCCGGATCTTTCGGAATCCTTTCAAGGCTTCCTGACGGCACTCCTGTTGAAAGGCCTTTGGATGAAGCGGAAGCCCTTCCTGCCGGGCATCCTTATTCCAAGATCGGAGGAAGCGGGCTCAGGGACCTTGCAGGCGGGATCGTACCGTTTTTCGCTTCCTGCGGAGTGAGGCTTCATGGGGGAGTGGAAACCAACGGCTGGCGCCTTACCCCTACCGGATCCATGAAACCTGCGGCCCTCGCCCTTGACGAGGTAGCCCTTTTTCCGTCAAAAGATTATAAGATAGGCCATAAGGCATTGATCGTCAATATTGAGGGCTTCCTCGACTTTAATTCGGAGTTTATTGCCAGAGGCCTCAGGGAGAGGGGAACCGACTGCCGCCTGGAGACGGTCAGCCTTCCTGAGACCGAGCATCTGCGCAAGAATCCTACGGAAATGCGGTCGGTGAACATCGCAAGGGTGATGGACAGGGAAGAGGTGCGCACCGCTTTTCTGTTCGCAGTCAGGTCCCTTCTGCGGGGAGAGGACGTGATCGTCATGCCTGAAGTGTTCGGCTTCGCTGACACTTCCGCCATCGTCAAGGTCTCCGAGGCCTTCCCGGCCACGGTGCTTTTCGTAGGTACCGTCCCCCCATCGGTGCCGGGTATGAGGACCCAGATGCTCCTCAAAAAGGCTTTCGAATCTTCCGGAGGCATGCTCCTTCCCGGTGACGAGGTCCTCGGCGGCGAGATTTCGGACGGAAGGGTTAAAAGCATCCGTACAGTGAATCTCGGTTCCGTAAGCGTGGAAGCAGATGATTTCATCCTGTCTACCGGGAGTTTCTTCGGAAAGGGAATCGTTTCAGGACCGGGTACCGTTTATGAGCCAGTGTTCGGCCTCGATACGGTTTATGAAACCGACAGGTCCAAATGGTACGACGAGGATTTCTTCGCCAGGCAGGAGTATCTGTCATTCGGGGTTGATACGGACGGGAGATTCCGTGCAAAAAAGGGTGGGAAAGTCATTGAGAACCTTTATGTCACAGGCTCTGAACTCTCCGGGGCGAATCCTTTGTATGAGGGGAGCGGGGCCGGTATAGCCATCCTTTCTGCGATGCAGGTGGCCCGTGAAATCCTAAATGGAAACTGACATGCAGGAGAAGAACGTCAGCCTCAATAATTTCGAAGAGTGCATCAAATGTACCATATGCACGGCCTATTGTCCGGTCGTGCCGCTGAATCCGCTTTTCCCCGGTCCCAAACAGGCAGGTCCTGACGGGGAACGGCTGAGGCTGAAGAACCCCTTTTTCTATGATGAGAACCTGAAATATTGCATGAACTGCAAGAGATGCGAGACGGCCTGTCCCTCCGGCGTCAAGATTGCAGATATCATCCACTCCGCGCGCCGGGAATATGGTTCTTCGGTCCCTTCCCTAAGGGACACCATCCTCGCCAGCACGGACCTGATGGGCTCGTTCGCGCGTCCGGTTTCTCCTCTGGTCAACCTCTTTACCGGTTCCAAAGTCGGGAAGGTAGTAATGGACAAGGTCCTCCACATCGATTCGCGCCGTAGTTTCCCGAAGTACAGGTTCCGTGGGTTCAGGGGATATTTCAAGAGGAATCTTGCCTCTGCGCAGCCCTCTTTCCCGGCCCAGGTGGCGTTCTTCCACGGCTGTTCCACCGAATATCAGCATCCGGAAGTGGGAAAGGCTTTCGTAAAGGTCATGAACGCCCTGGGATACGGGGTCCAGCTCATGGATGAGTCCTGCTGCGGGGTTGCTATGGTTTCTAACGGCATGTGGTCAAACGCCCGCTCAAATGCCGACCACAACATGTCCGAGATCCGCAAGGCAGTCTCCAATGGGCTCAGTGTGGTGACTACGGCTTCCACGTGTACCTTCACGATGAGGGAAGAGTATCCCGGGGTGCTCGGAACAGACAACTCCGATGTCAAGGACCATGTCACCCTTGTTGAAAAATTCATCTACGAACTCGTTGATTCCGGCAAGGTAAGGCTTGTGTTCCGGAATGATTTCTCTGCTAAAGTGGCGTATCACATACCGTGTCACATGGAAAAGCTCGGCTGGTCCATCTTCACCAGGGAGCTCCTGTCGATGATTCCGGGACTGGAGCTTCATGTGCTGACAAGCGGCTGCTGCGGCATAGCCGGTACGTATGGGTTCAAGAAGGAGAACCATGCAGTTTCCCAGGAGATCGGCAGGCCTGTGTTTGATGAGATCAGGGCGGTCGCCCCGGATTTCACCGTGACCGAATGCGAGACCTGCAAATGGCAGATCGAGATGTCTACCGGCGGAAAGGTGTTGAATCCGATTATCCTGCTGGCGGATGCCCTTGACCTGGAA
>CACXFP010000093.1 GCA_902766985.1 uncultured Bacteroidia bacterium
CAAAGAGGTAACCCATGCTCTTTTTGACAAGGTCATTACAACTCACGACGAGCAAGAGTATCTTAGGTTCAGAGCCCAGATAGACAGCCTTCTTCAAGAATCAGAAGACTATGCCACTACAGAACAAGAGATAAAAAGATTTATCTCTGATACTCCCGAGGAAGGTTATATGCTCGCCCCGACACTTGAACCTGATTTCAAAGGGCGAGGAACAATTCGATACTAGTTCATTATCCCGCTTTGTATGAGCAACGGAACGAATTTCCGGCCGATGCGCCGTTTCAAACAGCAGCTGCCTGATCAGGAGTGCATTTCCATTCTGGGTGATGCGTATCGTGGATTCCTTTCCGTAATCGGCGATGGCGGATACCCCTATTCCATTCCCATCAACTTTTCTTATGAGGAGGGTAAACTCTATTTCCACTGTGCAAAACAGGGGCACAAACTGGATGCCGTCCGGAAATGCGACAAAGCGTGTTTCACGGTCATCGACACACCCCGGAAAGAGCCCGGCGAGTGGTGGTTCCATGTGCGCAGCGTCATATGCTTCGGCCGCATCAGGATAATCGAGGATGACGCCGAAAAAAGCATCCGCCTCCGTCAGCTCGGCGATAAATACTTCCCAGAAGGATACGACATTGAGGCAGACATGCTCAGAAACGGCCCCCACGCTGACATACTCGAGTTTACCATCGAGCACATGAGCGGAAAACGGGTAAGGGAAAAATAATGATTACAACCGGATCGTTCCGAGATCGTTGCCATCAATCATAGTCCAAGCTGCGCAAGGAAGTGACGGAAGATGTCAGGACGGCAGGCCAGCGGGAACACCAGGCCGTAGACGGCGCCCCAGAAATGGGCTGTATGGCCGATGTTGTCCATGTTCCGCCTGGCCATATACCAGCAGTACAGAAGATACAACGGGGCGAAGATGTAACCCGGTATCGGTATGGGAACCATGAATATGTAGATGCCCATCTTCGGTTCGAAGAGGATGGAGGCGAAAAGGATGGCGGACACCGCTCCGGAGGCGCCCACGGCATTGTAGCCCCGGTTGTCGCGGTATTTGACAAGGTCGCCGGCGGTTGAAACGGCGATGGACGTGACATATAAGACCACATACAGTATCCAACCGGGAGGAGAGCCGAATGCGAGGGTGAAATACCGCTCCACCACGGGGCCGAAGAAATAAAGGGTGAGCATGTTGAACAGCAGATGTCCCCAGCCTCCGTGCACAAGGCCATATGAAAACATCCGGTACCATTCTTTCCCATGCCAAACGGAATAGGCGTTGAACATGAGTTTACTCCCATCCAGCGTCCCGTTGAAACATGGGATGCTCACCAAACAGGTAATCGCTATGAGGACAAGCGTGACCATTCGATGCAAAGGTCGCAATTTTTCATGGAAAATAAGTAAATTTGGGCCATGGAATACCTTTCAAGGCAACGATACGACGAAATTTCAGCCGAGCTGAAGCATCTGATCAACGTGGTATATCCCAAGGTAAAAGATGACCTTGCGGAGGCTCGCGCCCAGGGGGACCTGAGCGAGAATGCGGGATACCGCGAGGCAAGGCGGATCCAAGCCAAGACCATCAGCCGTATCCGTTTCCTGCAGAAAGTCCTGGAGCATTCTCGCGTGATCGATCCCGATGCCCTCCCCAATGACAGGGTTTGCCTGTTGAGCCGGGTCGAATTCACGAACCTCTCGACGGATACCCGAATGAAATTAGAGATAGTCAGCCCCCATGAGATGAACCTGGAGGCTGGCAAGATTTCGCTGAAATCCCCGATCGGAGCCGCCCTTATGGGCAAGAAAGTCGGTGAGATAGCCGAGGCCCGGGTCCCTTCCGGCACCCTGCGCCTGAGAATTGAAAGCATCACGCTCGACTGAAGGCATACTGGAAGGGCTGCCGGGACACTTCGGTAACGGCCGGCAGCATGCAATCCGGCCAGGGTGATAAAAAAGGTCTTCCCCGGACAGGCTGCCATGGACACAGCCGGCCCGGGGAAGGACAAATAATCAGGAATTACTGGATCTCAATCTGTTTGACGGCCTTCTGGATTTCTTCCCTCGTTTTCTTGGGGATGCAGACATCCAGGACCCCGTTTTCAACCTTGGCGACGATCTTATCAGCCTCGGCATCTTCCGGGAGGGTGAGCATCTGCTGGAACTTCTCATAGGAGAATTCACGACGCAGGTACTTGCCGTGCTTCTTTCCCTCTTTGTTTTCGGTCTTCTTTTCCATGTTGATTACGAGATTGTTGTCTTCGTCGACATGGACCTGGAAATCCTCTTTGGTCAGACCGGGAGCGGCGAGTTCCACGTCATATTCTTTTTCGTTCTCAATCACGTTGATGGCCGGCGCGGTATAATTCGTTCTTTCCATCCAGCTGTTGTCGAAGAAGTCATTGAAGATGTCAGGCAACCAGCTTTGATTCCTTTTTATTACAGGTAACATAACAAAATCATTTTAAAACTTCTCCGGTTTCAGGTCCTTACGTGGCCTTCCGTCCGGATTCCTTTTGCGGAACGCCTTAAGGAAAGGCAAAGCCCGGACCAATGCCCCTGGCAGGGAAAAAAGCGATGAAATTGTGACAAAAAGTCCGGTCGCGGGTGTCAAAATGACCATCCTGCGCCATTACGGCTTCTTTTCATCATATCTCCTGTCCCATTCCCGGTAATACTCCATCCTGGGATCTTCAAACAGGGTCATCTGCTCATAGTATTCATGGGTGAGTTTGGACACCCCCACACCTACCTGGCGGATGGGGGTGACACCATCCCAGACCTCTGTCAGCATCCTCCGCGCCTCGTTCAATATGACCGCAGTGACATTCGTAGGCTGGGCTGTCTGACACTGCTTCTGAGCCACGGAAAAATCCTTGTATTTGATGAACATCGACACCGTCGAAGCCCAGAAGTTGTCCCTGCGGATACGATGGGCGACGATGCAGCTGACGTTGAACAAAGCCTTATCTATATCCCCGGGATCGGAAAGGTCCCGGGAAAAAGTCCTTTCGGCGCTGTAACTCTTGGCCTCCCCCACCTCCGTCTCAACCTGGGAATCATCCCGTCCGTTGGCATACTCATGCAACTGGGCCGCGAACTTCTGCCCCACGAGCCTGGAAAGCTGTGCCAGGCCGAGGCCCGCAAGTTCCCCTATCGTATGTATGCCATAATCATTCAGCCGCTCCTCCGTCTTCTTGCCGACCCAAAGGAGGTCGCGGACTCCGAGCGGCCACATTTTTTTCTTAACTTCCTCTTCCCACAACGTATGCACCCTGTCGGGTTTTTCGAAATCGGAAGCCATCTTGGCCAGAAGCTTGTTCGAGCCTACGCCGACATTCACGGTAAACCCCAGACTGGAACGGATCTCATCTTTCAGCCTGGTGGCAACGGCAACGGGATCTTCACTTCCGCAGCGGAATGTCATGTCGATAAAGCACTCGTCTATGCTGAACTGCTGAAGCACCGGAGAATAGCTACGGCAGATCGATATGAATCCGGCGGAGCACTGCCTGTACAATTCCCAGTCACCGCGGACGATTACAAGATTCGGACAGAGACGCAGAGCCATCGAGACAGGCTGGGCAGTCCTTATGCCCAGTTTCTTGGCCGGCAACGAAGCGGCGGTGATTATGCTTCTCCTGTCATTGGGGTCCCCGGACACCACCGAGGGGACAAGACGGATATCCGGCTTGCCCTCTTTTACCATCTTCACGGCCGACCAGCTCAGGAAAGCCGAATTTACGTCAATATGGAAGATTATCCGTTTCAATGGTCGTCGCTCCTTTCCG
>CACXFP010000094.1 GCA_902766985.1 uncultured Bacteroidia bacterium
GGAATCAAAGTGGGCACCAAGAACGAGCACGGAGTCCTCAACGTCACCGGAGGAGACATAATGATCCGCACCGAAGGCAACAATGCCGAGGGCCTGGAAAGCAAGGGAACCCTTGACATCACGGGCGGGCAGGTCCTTATCTATGCACATGACGATGCCATCAATTCCTCTGGGGACATGACTATTTCCGGCGGTACCGTGGTGGCCGTAGGCACCAATAATGACGCCATAGACGCCAATGGCAACATGTACCTCAAAGGAGGGGTCATCATAGGATTCGGCGCCGGCGGGGCGGAATCAGGAATAGACATCGACGAGAGTCACGCCCTCTATATTTCCGGAGGATACATCTTCGGAATCGGGGGAAGGATTGACGGTAGGCTTGGCAGCACCACCCAGGGGATAATCTCCACTACGGGTTCCGTCAACGCGAACGGCACAGCCACCATAAGCAGCGGCTCGACCGCCCTCTATACGTTCAACATGCCTCCGGTTTCCTATAGCAACGGCACCATCCTCATCAGCACTCCCGAGCTTGCAAGCGGCAACAAGTACACCCTCTCGTGCGGCGGCTCTTCCCAGAGCGTCACGGCTTCCAGCAGCATCAGCGGCGGCGGGATGGGTCCCGGAGGACAGGGAGGACCCGGAGGCGGCAGGAGGTAGGACTTTAAAAGACTGTAGGTTCAGCCGACAAACCCGAGCGTCGCCACGGAAATCCTCCTGTCTGCCGGGAAAGACTCCCGGAGGGCCAGGCGGCAGGAGGCAAGGGTGGCCCCTGTAGTGAAAACGTCATCCACCAGAAGGATGTGCCTTGCGGCTGAAAGAACCGATTGACAATGCCCTGAACGGACGAGGCGGAAAGCCCCGCGTACGTTCAGGGCTTTTTCTTCTGTCCCGAGCCGTGTCTGCGTGGCTGTTCTCCGGCTCCTGCGGAGGATCCTCCTGTCAATGCGTGCGCCGAGGAAAGAGGCGATAGTTTTCGCTATCACGGCGGCCTGGTTGTATCCCCTGGCCCGGTATCTGGTCCAGTGTAGAGGGACCGGGATGACCAGGTCGACGTCCCTGAACATGGGGGAAGACGCAATCTCGGAAGCCAGCAGGGAAGAAAAGAACCTCCCTGCCGGGAAATCCCTTTTGTATTTCAGGTTCTTTGTAATGGCTGAATAGGGACTTTCAGGCCTGTAATGGAAGAGAGCCGTGGCGTAGGAATAAGGTTCATATCCGTCCGAATCCCTTTGAATCAGGGAGTTGAACCTGTCCGCCATAGGATTGTGAGACCTGGAGGAATAAAAAGTGCGGGGGAGGTCCGAAAGGCAGTCAAGGCAGATGCTTTTTTCGTTGGGGTTAAGGATCCCCCCGCACACGATGCAGCTTGCCGGCAACAGGAAATCAAGGATGGATTCAGGTATAGACACGTCTTCCAGAACAATAACCTAGAGAGAAATGCGATGAGATATTTGTCTGACTTCGCCAGCCGGAAGCCTGAGACAAAGGTAGTCATGCCGTATCCGGAAAACGAAAAGAAAAATTCCCGCCGGGGGTACGACGGGAATTTTTAGCCTTCCTTTCGGAAAAATAAATCTTTCGGTTTGCGAAATACTGATCAGCAGTTCATTGCACCGCATACATTGATGACCTGGCCGCTGACATAGCTGGAGAGGTCGCTTGCGAGGAAGAGGGCTACTCCTGCGATTTCCTCGGGCTTGCAGCCGCGGCGCATGGGAATCTGGGCCTCCCATGCCTTGCGTACGTCTTCAGGAAGCTTGTTGGTCATCTCGGTGATGACGAAGCCGGGGGCGATGCAGTTGGCCCTGATGCCCTTGGGGCCCATTTCCTTTGCAACTGACTTTGCGAGACCGATCATACCGGCCTTGGAGGCGGAGTAATTGCTCTGTCCGGCATTTCCGGAAACGCCGACCACGGAAGACATGTTGATGATGCTTCCTCCCCTCTGGCGCATCATGATGGGGCAGAGGGCATGGGTGAAGTTGAATGCCGATTTAAGGTTGACGTTGAGGACTGCATCCCACTGAGCCTCGGTCATGCGAAGCATGAGACCGTCCTTGGTGATGCCGGCGTTGTTGACTAGGATGTCGATGTGTCCGAATTCGGCAAGAATCTGGTTCACAACCTCATGGGTCTGTTCAAAGTCAGCTGCGTTCGAAGCGTATCCCTTGACTTTGTGGCCGAAGGCTGCGATCTCATCGATTGTCTGCTGTCCGTTCTCGTCTATTACGAGGTCGGTGAAAGCGATGTCGGCCCCCTCGGAAGCGAACCTCATTGCGATGGCCTTTCCGATTCCTCTAGCTGCGCCCGTAACGAGGGCGACTTTTCCATTAAGAAGTCCCATTTTAATATCAGATTTTAATATTATTCCTCATTTTTCAGTGCAAAGTTAATCCATCTTTGTCAAAAGTCAAATTTATGGAATTATTGGCTATCTTTGTAGCCCTTAAAACAAAAGAGAAATGGCCAGCGAAATACGAGATCCCGGGATGTGGGAAAGTGGAGAACTCAAGATTGACTGGGTTAGGCACCATATGCCCCTGCTGGCAGGCCTGGAGAAGGAATTCATCAAGGAAAAGCCTTTCAAGGGAGTAAGGATCGCCCTCTCCGTCCATCTGGAAGCCAAGACCGCAAGGCTCTGTGAAATCCTCTCCGAAGGCGGTGCAGAGATGTTCATCACCGGGAGCAATCCCCTTTCCACGCAGGATGACGTCGCTGCCGCCCTTGTGCGCAAAGGCCTGAATGTCTTCGCACTCCATGGGGCGACCAAGGAAGAGTACGAGAGGGGGATTGAGAAGGTCATATCTGCCGGTCCCAACATCATTATCGATGATGGAGGAGACCTTGTCCATTGCATCCATACAGCCCACAGGGAACTGCTTCCCGGTGTCGTAGGCGGCTGTGAGGAGACCACGACCGGCATCCTGCGCCTGAAGGCCATGGACCGTGCCGGAGAATTGGAATTCCCCATGATGCTTGTGAATGACGCCGACTGCAAATACCTGTTTGACAACCGCTACGGCACAGGACAGAGCGTCTGGGACGGAATCAACAGGACCACCAACCTGATCGTTGCCGGCAAGAATGTGGTCGTGGCCGGATACGGCTGGTGCGGCAAGGGGGTCTGCATGAGGGCCAAGGGTCTCGGGGCCAATGTTATCGTCACCGAAGTCAATCCCGTAAGGGCGATGGAAGCCGTGATGGACGGTTTCAGGGTGATGAAGATGGATGATGCCGCCTCAATAGGGGACCTTTTCGTCACGGTCACAGGTTGCGAAGGGGTCATCACGGGGGATCATTTCCTGAAAATGAAGGACGGGGCCATCTGCTGCAATGCCGGTCATTTCGACGTTGAAGTCGAGGTCGCCACCCTCAGGGAGATGGCCGTTTCGGTCCATCCTGCCCGGAACAATATACAGGCTTATACCCTCAAGGACGGAAAGAAGATCTACATCCTTGGTGAGGGAAGGCTGGTGAACCTCGCCGCAGGCGACGGACATCCTGCCGAGATAATGGATATGAGCTTCGCGATCCAGGCCCTGAGCGCCAGATACCTGCTGGAGAACAGGGACAATATGGCGAGGGAGAAGGGAAAGATGCTGAACGCGGTTCCCGCAGAAATCGAC
>CACXFP010000095.1 GCA_902766985.1 uncultured Bacteroidia bacterium
AGACAGGGAGACCGTGGCCTTCGTCAGCAAGGCTTCGCCGGCTGACACCCTTCTTTACTGTCCGGTAAAGGAGAGGCTGTCCTCACCGTTCCCGACCGCAAAGGACGTCCTGATATACAGCAATGAAACTTATCTGGCCGTATTCAACGACATAACTGACTTCGGCGATTCCAATTACGTGTCGTTCAGCCACTACGGTCCGGTGCTCCTGTTCAAAAAGCCTGAAAGATAGCAGGGTATTGCAAGAGAAGATAAAATGAATTATCTTTCGTACTGTCATGAGAACACGGATATTATTGATAATCATCACCATCTTGGGACTGGGGCCGACAATGCGGGCCCAGACGGACAGTTTGCGTTTCAGCGTAAGCGGAAAGGTGGTTGACGCCGTCACGGAACAGGTCCTCCGTGGCGTGGAAGTGTCAATTCCCGGCAGGCAGTACGCCACGGTCACGAACGTGGACGGTAATTTCACCCTGAAGTCCGACGCTCCTATTGAAGAAATCACGTTCTCCCACCTTGGCTACCGGAGCGTCACCGTGAATCCGGAAGACGGCAAGGCCAACGTCCGTCTCAACCAGGAAGCCCTGGCGCTGGATCCGGCATTGATAGTATCCGCCGAACCGGAGAGGCTTGTCAGGGAGGCCATCCGGAAAGTGAGGTTCAATTATCCCGACAAGGATGAACTCTTAATGAGTTTCTACAGGGAGACCATGCAGAAACGACAGCGGTACATCTATGTCAGCGAGGCCGTGGCCAGGGTATTCAAGACCCCGTACAAGTTTGGGGTGCTCAGGGATGCGGCCGGCCTTGACAAAAGCCGCGTGGTCCTCAGCAACCGCAAGAGGGATACGCTGAGCGTGGTTTTCCTTGGAGGCCCGACGATCTCCACCAATTTCGACCTCGTGAAGAATGACGGCATCCTCCTGAGTGAGAGGGAGATGGTGAATTATGTATTCTCGATGACTGCTCCTGTATCGATCGGAGGCAGGATGAATTTCGCGGTCAAGTTCCGCCCGCTGAGCGCGGCAGACGTTCCATATCCTCTCTACTCCGGAACTCTCTACATTGACTATGAAACGCTTGCCTTCACAAGAATCGACATGTCGATGGATATGTCCAACGAAGAGGCGGTGATCCATGACATCCTTGTCCGCAAACCGGCAGGCCTGCGCTTCCGTCCCCGCGAGGTCAGCGTGGTCATGACCTACAGGCCGGACGGAGAAAAATGGAGGCTCGGCTATGCCAGGGTCACCATGCGTTTCTCCTGTGACTGGCGAAAACGCCTGCTAAGCACCAATTATACCTGTATCAACGAACTGGTCGTCACGGGAGTAAGTCCGGAGGCCATCCCTATTCCGAGGAACACGCAGTTTAGGGCCAATGACGCCTTGAGCGAAAAGGCCGAGTTCTTCACCGATCCAGATTTCTGGAAGGACTACAACATCATCGAGCCTTCAGTCAGCCTGGAGCATGCGATAGACCGCCTGAAGAAGAAATAATTGATATTTAAAAACGCAAAACCGGCAGGAATATCGAGATGATTTGATATTTTTGCACCCGTAATACGAAAGAACCATGTCAAAGAGAATCACCGCAATCCTTCTTTCAGCCGTCATGGCCGCCGTTTTCTCCGTCGTTTGCTCCGGACAGGACAAGCTGCCCAGGGGTGTTCCCGTGGAAATGGACAAGGAAATGTTCCTTAAAAGAATTGCCGATTACAAGAACAATCCCAACGAATTCAAATACCTGGGAGACAAGCCGGCCATCATAGATTTCTACGCTACCTGGTGCGGTCCGTGCAAGCAGGTCGCACCCATCGTAGCCGACATGGCAAGGGAATTTTCCGGCAAGATCCACGTCTATAAGATCGATATAGACAAGGAGCCTGAACTGGCTAAGGTTTTCGGCATTCAGAGCATTCCCTCCTTCCTTTTCATTCCGAAGAAGGGGGAGCCCAGGATGGTTGTGGGTGCCATGGACAGGAAAACCTTCAGGGAGACCCTCAACGCCAATCTGTTCGGTAAGGAATAATTCTGACAAGGAGTAGGGATGAAGGTCCTTTTTGTGGTTAATCCACTTTCCGGAGGGAAGGATAAATCAAAGATAGTGAGGCAGATACAGGAGGGATGCAAGCATCCTTTGGAAGTGGTGTACACGGAAAGGCCCGGCCATGCCGTTGATATCGCCAGGGAAAGCAGCGCCGATGCCGTGGTGGCCGTCGGCGGGGACGGAACGGTAAGCGAGGTTGCCAAGGGACTCATCGGAACCGGGAAGGCTCTTGGAATCATTCCCTGCGGCAGCGGCGACGGTCTCGCACTGCATCTTGGCATCAGCAGGAATTCCCGGAAGGCCATACAGACCATCAACTCTTTCAATATTGCGGTCATGGACCACGGCGTCCTCGGGGACAAACCATTCTTCTGCACGACAGGGGTCGGTTTCGACGCCGAGGTTGCCTGGAGATTCTCAAAAGCAGGCACCCGCGGGCTATGGACATATATATCCGAGGCCCTGAAGACCTGGAGAACTTACGTTCCTGACACTTACACCATCACTGTGGACGGCTCGAAATGGGAAGGCCGCGCGGAAATGGTGACCGTCGGGAATGTTAACCAGTGGGGGAACCAGGCCCGTATAACATCCCTCGCTTCGGTTACGGACGGCCTTCTGGACGTCTGCATTGTCAAGCCTTTCCATAGTATTGAAATACCGGTACTTGCCGCCAAACTGCTTGACGGCAGGGCCCATACGAGCGGCCGTGTGGAAATGTTCAAGGGCCGCCATGTGGAGATCCGGCGCAGTTCTGGGGGTCCTGCCCATCTCGACGGAGACCCCATCCTCCTCGACGACTTCATAGCAGCCGATGTGATACCGGCTTCGCTCAGGGTCATAGTTCCCACTAATAAAAGAATATGAAAGACAAGATAAGAGTTTCCGACTGGTTCGGCTTCTTCGCCCCAAAATTCCTGTGCCTGACCCTGGTGCTGGGATTCATCGTCAGGGTGGCTCTGGTCTTCCATCCCCTCACCGTCATCGGGTGGGGGTTTGGAGATTGGGTGAAAATATTCGTCCTGGGATTCCTCAACGACTTGGCATTCTGTGCCATAGCCCTTGTCCCGGCCTTCGTGGTCTACACCTTCCTCACAGATGATAAATACAGGAAACCCTGGGGATACGTATTCTACGGCCTCCTGACGGCGCTGACAGCCTATATCCTTTTCTTCAACGACATAACCGACGAATACGGCGGTCCGCTTCCGAGGATAGTGAACGCCGTCCTCCTTTTCCTTTGGATCTGTTTCACCGTCAAGTTCTTCGTGCCAAGGCTGAGAAAGGGTTGGAGGACCGCTGCCATCTATATAGTGATGCTCCTGTATGTCATCGCCGCCATAAGCATAGCCATTTCAGAGGTTGTGTTCTGGAGCGAATTCGGTGTGAGGTTCAACTTCATTGCCGTAGATTATCTCGTTTATACCAATGAGGTCATAGGCAACATCATGGAATCCTACCCGATGGTTCCCATGATACTGGGGATGCTGGCCATCGCCGGCACCATCCTGTGGCTGATGGTCCGGAAGGCCGATTTGAAGGATAGCGGGAATCACTCCTGGAAAAGATGGGGACTTACCCTGGCCGGCCTCGCAGCTTCCTGCCTGATTGCCTGCGGATGGCTTCATTACGGATACCGCAATCTCCAGGGAGAGAACATGTTCGCAACCCAACTCCAAGAGAACGGCTGCTGGGATTTCCTGGAAGCCTTTGCATCGAACGAACTGGACTACAGGCAATTCTACCCCCTCATTGACGATAGCGAGGCCAACAGCCTGAAAGACACTCTCTGCGGCCTGACCGGCGGGAAGCGCCAGATCAGGGACGACCGGCCGGCGGAAAAGAAGAATATCGTGCTGATAACCGTGGAAAGCCTCAGCGCCGACTTCCTCTCCCGTTATGGAGGAGAAGGGATAACCCCTTCGCTGGACACCCTGATGGAAAAGAGCCTCGTGTTCGACAACCTCTTCGCCACGGGCAACCGCACCGTCCGCGGACTTGAGGCCGTCACACTGTGCATTCCTCCCTCTTCCGGAGAATCCCTCGTCAAACGCCCGGGAATCAGCGGTTTCTTCTCAACCGGGCAGGTCCTTAGGGACCAGGGATACACAACCTCCTTCCTGTATGGAGGCGACAGCTACTTCGACAACATGGGCGCGTTCTTCAGCACCTGCGGATACGACGTAGTGGACAAGGGCGACTACGACCAGGACGCAATCATCTTCTCCAACATCTGGGGAACCTCCGACGAGGATTCCTACAGGGAAGCCATGGCCCTCTTCGACGGATACCATGCTTCAGGCCGCCCGTTCTTCACCCATATAATGACCATCTCCAACCATCGGCCATACACCTATCCGGACGGAAGGATCTCCTACGAAGGCAACCCCATGTCCCGGAAGGCGGCCGTCAAATACACCGACTGGGCTATAGGGGACTTCCTTGCAAAGGCATCCCTGAAACCCTGGTTCAGCAACACCGTCTTCGTCATCCTGGCGGACCACTGCGCATCTTCGGCCGGAAAAACCTCCCTTCCGCTCGAATGCTACCACATTCCCGCCCTCATCTATTCTCCGGGCTTCATCGAACCGCAGACAGTCGGCAAGGTGTGTTCACAGATCGATCTCATGCCGACACTTTTCAGCCTCCTGCACTTCTCCTACGACTCCAGTTTCTACGGTCAGGATATCCTGTCTCCGGAGTTCAAGGAAAGGGCCTTCATGGCCACCTACCAGGACCTTGGATATTACTCAGAGGACATCCTCACCGTCCTCTCCCCGGTCAGGCGCGTCTCCCAGTCACACATAACCACTGACGGGACCTGGACCTATGCCGAGACCCCGCTTGAGACCACGGACCAGACATTGCTGAAAGAGGCGGAGGCATACTACCAAAGCGCAAACCAGATGTATTGATAACACACGATAGACCAATGAAAGAAAAAACAGGCAACAAAGTCCGTCGCAGCACCGTCGAGGCCCTGGTATTCCTGACAGTATTTATCCTGGTATTCGGGATCCTGGCGCATTACATGGGAGGAAAGAACCTTCTGGGCACAATAATGCACACGGCGCATGACCTGCTGCTCAATACGGTTTTCTATCTCATGGGCATAACCGTCCTGACCGGAGCCTTGAGCAAGCTTCTGAGCGAATTCGGCGTGGTTTCCATGCTTGAACGGATCCTCAGACCCCTGATGAAGCCCCTGTACAACCTCCCCGGAGTGGCCGCCCTCGGCGCTGTGATGACCTTCCTGTCGGACAACCCGGCTATAATAGCCCTCGGCAAGGACAGGACCTTCGCCTCGTATTTCAAGAAATACCAGCTCGTGTCCCTCACCAACTTCGGAACGGCTTTCGGCATGGGAATGGTGGTCATGCTGACCATGGTTTCCTTCGGCCACACAGGCGCGGCCTTCGTTGGCTTTTTCGGGGCGGTGTGCGGCTCCATCATATCCACCAGGCTGATGCAGAGGTTCACCCTCAAGTCCAGCCCGGAGATGGATGCCCCTGTCATAGAGGACACCACGGCGGCAGCTGCCGAACAAACGGATGAATCAGTTTCTGAAAAAAGTCTTTTCATGCGTTTCCTCAACGCCCTTCTGGACGGAGGAAAAAACGGTGTCGACCTCGGTCTGCAGATAATACCCGGAGTGCTGATCATCACAACCTTCGTGATTCTTATCACCTTCGGTCCCAACGCCGATACAGGACTCTATGACGGAGGAATCGGCCAGGGCGTCCCTGTCCTGCCATGGCTGGCACAGAAGATCCACTGGGTGTTCGAATGGCTTTTCGGTTTCTCTGACATGAGGCTTATAGCCTTCCCCATGACTGCCCTGGGAGCGGTTGGAGCAGCCCTCGGACTGCTTCCCACCTTCGATGCCGCCGGCTTCCTTGACGGAAACGCCATCGCAGTCTGCACCGCCATAGGAATGTGCTGGAGCGGATTCCTTTCCACCCATACGGCAATGCTTGATTCGCTCGGCTACAGGAAACTCATCTCTAAGGCTATCGGAGCCCATTCCATAGCCGGTCTGTGCGCCGGAATCATCGCACATTTCGCCTATCTGCTTCTGTTCTGACGGTTTTTTCCGGAAGAACCCGATCAAATCCAGCCAAGGGAATCGGTATCACCGGCAAGCCACACGGTATCACCGGCCGAGAAGTTCGTGTCCGGGCGGGGGTTGGTGATAAAGTTCCCGTCATGCATGACGCTGATGATCATGCAGCCTGCATCCCTCAGGTTGAGGTCCCCGAGCCTCTTCCCCACCAGGAAGGAATCGTCACCCAGGACGATGGAGACCACCTTGAATTCTGAATCATCCGTACCCTTGGGAGAGACCCTGACAGAATCGTCCATCATCTCCCTGAGACGGGAAATCTGGCGGGTGGTGCCAACGGCCAGGATCCTGTCGTTGGGGTAGAGCCTCGTCCCGCCCCCGGGAATCTCGAAAGATCGTGTGCCGCGGGTAACTTTGATGATATTGGCTCCTGAATAGGACCTGAGAGGGAGATCCTTCAACGCCTTGCCGACAAAGGAAGAATCCGGAGAAACTACAAGCTCCTCGATATGAACGTCGTACCCCCTCATTTTCTTCTGGACGGCACTCGTTACCGGAGCCCTTCTGCGCTCAACCTCCTCTTTATAGTTGAGGTTGCTGATGAACCTCTTCTCGAAAGCATCGTATTTCCTGAAATAATGCTTCGCCATTATGAAGAATACGAAGCCGAAAACGACGATCAGGAACACGACCCAGCCTGCCAGGTGGATGTGACGGGCGATTACGGCCATAACGAAACCTATGGCTATCAGTATCTTCGAGAGGGTCAGGCCCAGCAGCGGCCACATGTTTCCCTTTTTCTTTTCAAGAAGCCTCTTTTCCGCCGACCTCTCATTTCCGGAACTGATTCCAAGCCCGTAAAGGAATGGGGCCATCAGGATAAGGGAGAGACCCGTCTGAATGGCTGAAACCCAGGCCTTTCCTACTGAAGGAAGCAGCTTGGAGACAAGCGGGGACAGCACCCGTCCGGATAGAATCATCAATGCGGTAAGTATAACGCTGTAAATAAGTATCCTCGTTCCCCAGGATGTAAGTAGGATCTTCCAGTCGCTCCTTTCTTCCGAGCTGCTGGTTCCGGTCTGCTCAGGATGGTCGATGCGGGAAAGGACGCCCTTGGGAAGCCTGCGCTGAAGGAGGCGGTAGGCCGGGTCGGAGAGCTTTATCGAGTAGGGAGTAGTGAATATCGTGATGACGGATACGGCAATGATGACAGGATATATGAATCCCCTCATGACCCCCAGGCCGACGCCTACGCTGGCTATGATGAAACCGAACTCTCCGAGCTGGGCAAGGCTGAAACCGGTATGTACGGCATTGTCCATGTTCCCGCCGCTAAGGATCACGCCGACAGCGGAAAAAAGTATGTGCGTTATGATTACAATAAGGGAAAGGATAATGATGACACCCCAGTGCTGGGCGATGACTTCGGGGGAAATCATCATTCCCACAGAGACGAAGAACACGGCTCCGAAAAGGTCCTTGATAGGACTTATAAGTTTGTTGATTCTTTCATTCTCAACTGTTTCCGAGAGAATGGAACCCATCATGAAGGCCCCGAGGGCGGAGGAGAAACCGGAGGCCGTAGCAAGGGAGACCATCCCGAAACAGAGGCCCAGACTGACTATCAGCAGGATCTCGTCGTTGACATATCTCCTGGTCTTTTTCAGAAGTGTCGGTATCACATATATGCCGACGACGAACCACAGGACGAGGAAGAAGAGGAGTTTCGTGAGGTTAAGGAGCATTTCTCCCCCGGAGAACTGGTTGGAGATAGCCATCGTGGAAAGGAGCACCATCAGGAGGATGGCTATAAGGTCCTCCACCACAAGGGTTCCGAATACTATCCCGGCATAAGGCTTTTTCATGAGCCCCATTTCTCCGTAGGATTTCAGGACGACCACCGTGGAGGACATCGAGAGGAGGCCGGCAAGGAATATGCTTTCCATCACTGTCCAGGACATGGCCTGACCTACGATGAATCCCGTTATGAAAACCCCGAGGAACTTGCTCCCCGCCGTCATCAGGGCCCTGCTGCCGACTGCCAGAAGTTTCTTGAAACTGAATTCCAGGCCCAGTCCGAACATCATGAAGATAATGCCGATGTCGGACCATTGGTGTACCGACTCCTGGCTTGAGACTCCGAACCACCCGAGATTGGGACTGATAAGGAAACCGGCAAGGATATATCCCAGGATGGCGGGCTGCTTCAAGGCCTTGCAGATGATGGTGAAGATACCGGCGGAGATAAGGATTATCGCCAGGTCCTTCACAAAATTCAGTTCCTCGCTCATGCTACAGGTAAACGATTATATAATAAAACATCAGCCCGGAAGCAACCAGCTTTATCCCGGTCCCGAAAAGGAACCCGAGAAAAGCCCCGACCGAGGATTTCACGGACTCCACCCCATCCTTGCGGGCAAAGAAAAGCTCCGCGACGAAAGCTCCGATAAGCGCTCCGAATATCATCCCCACAGGGGGATAGAGCAAACCGGCAAAGAGTCCGATGATGGCGCCCCTGCCTGCATACTTGCTGCCTCCTGTAAGTTTCGTAAACCAGGCCGGCACAAGATAGTCAACAACCGTGACGAGAACCGTAACCGCCAACCAGAATAAAAGGAATTTCAGGCTCATCTCATCACCGGCCCCGTTCGTGCCATGCCGCAGGTAAACCAGCAGGAGGCCGGCCCAGCTTAAAGGCGGGCCGGGGAGGCCAGGCGCAACCGCTCCGACAACCCCTATGACCGCGAGTATTATGGCAAGTACAGCTAGGAGCGTGCCCATGACGGTCTATTGCATTGCAGCTTCCACATCGTCCGGCTGGATGGGAAGCCTGTCCGGACCGGTCCTCCTTGCGCCATCCTCCGTGACAAGGACGTCATCTTCCAGACGGATGCCGCCGAAAGCGTAGTAGCCTTCAAGCCTTCCGAAATCCACGAATCCCTTGTCCAGGCCCTCCTTCTTCCATTTCTCAATGAGGGCGGGTATGAAATAGATTCCCGGCTCGTCGGAGATGAAATGTCCGGGCCTGAGGACGCGGGCCATCCTCAGGTTGCCGAGGCCGAGCTGGGGCGAACGGGTCTGGCCGGGATCATATCCCACCAGGTTCTCTCCGAGATCCTCCATGTCGTGGACATCCAAGCCGATATTGTGGCCGAGGCCGTGAGGCATGAACATTCCCGCAATTCCCTCGGCTACCATGTCGTCGAGATTTCCCTTCACAAGGCCGATACCTTTAAGGCCTTCTAGAATCACCCTGACAGCAGCAAGGTGGACATCCCTGTAGGAAATCCCGGGGCGGGTGAGGGCGAACGCCTTCTCGTTGGCATCGCAGACAATCTGGTAGACATCCCTCTGCCTGGGTGTGAACTTTCCTCCGGTGGGAAGGGTCCTCGTAAAGTCTGACGCATAGTGGCTGCAGCTCTCGGCCCCGGCATCGATAACCAACAGTTTCCCGGGTTCTATAACCTTGTCGTGCAAGTGGTTATGAAGGGTCTCCCCGTGCTGGGTGAGGATAGTCGGGAAAGACACTCCCCAACCCTTGGAAAGGGTCACCCCCTCCATTATCCCCACTATTTCCTGCTCCAGGATCCCGACCTTCACGGCATTGCGTCCTGCCGTGTGCATTTCCTGCCCGATCGCCCCGGCCTTGTCGATCTCCTCGATTTCACACTCTTCCTTTATGAGCCTCATCGAGACCACGGCCTCGACAAGCTCCCTGGAAGCATGCCTTCCGTCACCCGGCGCTACGGTCCCGATTTCCTCGGGAGACCATCCGGTGAGGGTCATGAGCCTCAATGTGTTGAAATATCTCGAAGGAGGGAGGAAATGCACCCTCCGACCCTGCGCGAAGGCCTTGGAAACGACATTGTCAAGTTCCCTGTATGGCGCCGATCCGCTCACCCCGACCTGGGCGGCCAGGGTCTTCACTGAAGGGAGGGGGCCGCTCCATACGATATCGTCTATCTCCTGATCGTCTGCAAAGATGGTCTCCGCTCCGCTGTCAAGGTCAAGCACCGCCGCATACATCGGTTCATCCAAACCCCAGAAATACAGCCAGGACGAGTCCTGACGCCATTTGTAGCAGTTATCCTTGTATTGCGCCGGTGCCTCGGCATTTCCGATGAACACGGCTATTCCCCTTTTGCCTTCTGCCGCTGTTTCCCCCATCTTTCCCAGGAGGGTGCGGCGCCTGTTGACGTAAACTTCCTTGCTGAACATAAAACATGGAGCCGGGCTCATGTGCCTGGCTCCACAAATATAGTCATTTTAAAGCAAGATGCCTCTGTCAGGCCGCCTTCTTCGACGTTGAATCTACAAGGGTGATAAGCAGGGTTCCCAGGATACCTGCGCACAGGGAACCGAGGAGGACGGCGATCTTGCCCATGTCGCGAAGCATGGTCATGATTTCAGGAGCCTGGTCGCCGAAGGAAAGGGTATCGACGAAAATGGACATCGTGAATCCGATACCACCCAGGCAGGCCACCGCGAATATCATCTTCCATGTGGCGTTGGACGGCATGGCTCCGACCTTCCCCTTTATCGCCAGCCAGCTTGCCAGGGTAATACCCAGAGGCTTGCCGAGCAGGAGACCGAAGAAGATACCCATGCTCACGCTTCCGAGTTCGGGGGAGAACCGGAAAATGTTGAGGTAGGACGGATCGGAAATCGTCACGCCAGCATTGGCGAGCGCAAAGAGAGGCATAATGCCGAAGTTTACCCAGGAATCCAGGGAATGTTCGAGCCTTTCGGTCATCCCGATACAGTTGTGAGTGATATGGCTGAGGCGTCTCAGGCAATGCCTCTGCGGCCCGTTGGGCCAGTTCTGAGGGTCTTCTATCGCGTCATATTCCGTTATTCTGCGTCGGTACTGGAGCCTTTTGCGATAATAATAGGCCCTGTTGTACCTGGGAGCCATGGGGATAAGGAAAGCCATCACCACGCCGGACATGGTGGAGTGGATTCCGGCATAATAGAAAAGGATCCACACCAGGATGGCCGGGATGATATAGAAGATGTCCCGCTTTTCTCCAAGTTTGTTCAGCAGGATGACGAAAAGGATGACAAGGAACGCCAGGCCGAGAAGGATGAAATTGATTTTCCCGCCGTAGAACAAAGCCACGACAAGGATGGCTATCAGGTCGTCGGCCACGGCCAGGGTGGTGAGGAAGACCTTCAGGGACACGGGAACCTTGTCTCCGAGCATCGAGAGGATGCCGATGGAGAAGGCTATGTCGGTCGCAGTGGGGATTCCCCAACCGCTGGCCCCGGCAGTGCCGTGGTTGATGAATGCGAAGATCAAGGCAGGGGCGCAAACGCCTCCGAACGCAGCTATGACGGGAAGGATGGCCTTCTTGGGTTCGCTGAGTTCCCCATGGTCGACTTCGCGCCTGATTTCCAGTCCGACTACGAAAAAGAAAATCACCATCAGGACATCGTTGATGAAGGAATTCACCGTCATTCCCTTCGGGAAGGAGAGGTTGAATCCGTCAGGAGAGGAGATGTTGATGGACAGGGAGGTATTGAGGACGCTGTGATAGAAGTCCCTTGTGGCAGGGATGTTGGCCAGGAGCATGGCTATCAGCACGCAGCCCAGCAGGACCGCTCCCTGGGCCCAGGGCAGATGGGTGAACTTGGCCCTTCTGTGTTCGAAATTGCGGATGCCTTTATTCCAGGTATATAT
>CACXFP010000096.1 GCA_902766985.1 uncultured Bacteroidia bacterium
AAAGGTTGACGAGACCGAGGTAGGGAGGATTTCCCAGGGAATGCCGATGACCATAACCGTCGGAGCCCTCCAGGACCTCAGTTTCGAAGCCGTCCTCGAGTACATCTCCCCGAAAGCCATGGAGAACAACGGGACCAATGAATTCGAAGTGAAGGCGGCGGTTACCGTACCGGGAGGCACCACGATCCGTTCGGGATACAGCGCGAACGCCACCATAATCCTTGAAAGGGCGGAGAATGTCATCGCCGTGCCTGAGAGCGCTGTCGTCTATGAGGGAGATTCCTCTTATGTATTTGTGGTCCAGAAAGACAGCACCTATAAAAAGACATCCGTTGTCACCGGGGTCAGCAACGGAGTGGATATAGAGATAAGGTCGGGCCTCAACGGAGACGAGGCCTTGCGGGGAAACAAGATAATCGAGTAATCATGAAAAAGATAATATTGGCAGGTGCCGCCTTCGCCTTGGCTGCGGCAGCTTTTTCACAGGAAGCCCGGGGGCCCTGGACCCTGGAGGAATGCATATCCTGGGCGCAGGAGCACAACATCAGTGTCCGCCAGGCCGGCCTGGCTGTCCGTCAGGCCGAGGTCGAGCTGAACACTTCACAGAACAGCCGTCTTCCTGACCTCAATGCTTCCGCCGGGGAAAACTTCTCCTTCGGCCGCGGCCTTACCTATGAGAATACATATGCCAATACCAATACTACTTCCACATCCTTTTCCATCGGCTCCAGCGTTCCCGTCTTCAACGGCATGAGGATCAAGCATCAGATCCTTCAGGACCGCCTGAACCTTGAGGCGGCATCGGCCGACCTGGAAAAGATGAGGGACGACATCCGGCTGGCGGTGGCCCAGGCCTATTACCAGACCCTTTACAATAAGGAAATCCTCGGCATAGCCATGCGTCAGGTTGAGATAGATTCCCTTCAGCTTGACAGGCTCATCGATATTGAAAAGGCCGGCAAGGCCAGTCAAGCGGAAGTGGCCCAGCAGAAGGCCGCCCTAGGCAACAGCAGGCTGTCTGCCACACAGGCCCGCATCAACCTTCAGGTCGCCCTCCTCGACCTGTCCCAACTTCTGGAACTTCCTTCTCCTGAAGGATTCGACACGGTGGACTTTACTCCATCGGACCCGGATTTCATGCTTCCTTCGCCGGAAATGGTATATGCCGACGCCCTCGGGTACCGGCCTGCCATCCTTGCGGGAGAAACCAGGCTGAAAGCCATCGACGAGAACCTTGCCGTCGCAAAATCATATTTCTATCCGTCCCTGTCACTTTCAGGAGGGGTCGGCACCAATTACTACACGACTTCCGGGATAAACAACGGCAGTTTCGCAGACCAGATGAAGAACAATTTCAGCCAGTACATCGGAATCAACCTTTCCATTCCGATTTTCAATAAATTCTCCATCAGGAACTCAGTGCGTTCAGTGGAGCTCTCCCGCCTGAACCAGGAACTGGAGCTGGAGAATACAAGGAAAAGCCTCTACAAGGAAATCCAGCAGGCATATTACAATGCCGAGGCTGCTGCCCGCCGTTTCGAAAGCTCCTCCGCCGCCCTTGCAAGCGCCAAGGAAAGTTACGACCTGATGGAAGCCAAGTACCAGAGCGGCAAGGCCAATATCACCGAATACCTCCAGGCCCGGAGCACCTGGCTCGAGGCTCAGTCCAACCTTTCCCAAGCCAGGTATGAATATCTCTACCAGGCCGGCCTCCTCGAATTCTACCGAACCCCTTCAAGACATTGACATGCTGAACATCCGTACGTTCACCTTCAATCCTTTCGGGGAGCGCTCCTCCCTCGTGTGGGACGATACCCTCGAGGCCGTGCTCATCGATCCCGGCTGCTATGATTCTTCCGAAGTCGGGACAGTAATGGACCTGGTCAGGGAAAAAGGGTTGACAATCAAGGCTATATGGTTGACCCACGGACATTTCGACCATATCTTCGGAGTGACTTCTTTCCCTGGGGTCCCGGTGTACATGCACCCTGCCGACAAGGATATCCTGGCCATCGACGGGACACTTGCTACCGCCGTGGGCCTCAAGGGACCTGAGACTTATTTCACGACGGTTGACATTGCCGAGGGAGATATCCTGAAGTTCGGTAATACGGAGTTCAAGGTGATTGCGACTCCAGGACACACTCCAGGTGGAGTCTGCTTCTATGATGAAACTGACGGAGTGCTTTTCAGCGGGGACACCCTTTTTGCCGGTTCGATAGGCCGCAGCGACCTTCCCATGGGTGACTACGATTCTCTCATAGTCGGCCTTATGGACAAGGTGATGGGCCTTCCCGGCGATGTAAAGGTCATCCCCGGTCACGGGCCCTCCACCGACATTGCGACGGAGCGGACCCACAATCCCTTCCTTCAGCCTTTCAACGAGCCGGACCAGGAGTATTTCTAGGCCTGCCTGTAGCTGTCGAGGCTGTCGGGGGTGACGGTGGCTACGTAGGCCACGTTGCGGGCGACTTCGGCTTCGGCCAGACGCACATAGACGTTGGCGCTCTTTTCGAAGAGTTCGGGAGCCTTGGATGCGTCTGCGATTATG